>NZ_JAKSYN010000125.1:0-739 GCF_022829565.1 Methylobacterium sp. J-001 | reverse complement strand
GCGTGGTCAAGTTCGACGTGGTCTCGGGCGTGCAGGCCAAGGCCAAGCCCAACGCCCCGGCCTATACAAGGGTGTTCGGCGAGAGCCTGATCAAGGCGGCGGATGCCGACGACATGGTCGTGGCGATCACCGCGGCGATGCACGGCGGCACCGGCATCGACCTGTTCGGCAATGCCCATCCGGACAAGACCTTCGACGTCGGCATCGCCGAGCAGCAAGCGGTGACGTTTGCCGGTGGGCTGGCGACGGAGGGCTACCGGCCGTTCGTGGCGCTATACTCGACCTTCCGGCAGCGTGCCTACGACCAGGTAGTCGACGACGTGGCGCTGCAGAACCTTCACTTGCGGTGCTCCATGGACGTGGTCTGGCGTCTCGCCTGCAGCGGGCCTACGACCAGGTCGTGCACGACGTGGCGCTGCAGAACCTGCCCGTGCGGTTCTGCCTGGACCGGGCCGGGCTGGTCGGCGCCGACGGGGCGACCCATGCCGGGGCGTTCGACCTGGCCTACCTGTGCTGCTTGCCGAACATGACCGTGATGGCGGCGGCCGACGAGGCCGAGCTGGTGCACATGGTCGCGACCGCGCACGCCCATGACACGGGCCCGATCGCGCTGCGCTACCCGCGCGGCGAGGGCGTCGGCGTCGAGCTGCCGGAGCGGGGCGAGGTGCTGGCGATCGGCAAGGGCCGGATGGTCCGCCAGGACCCGGAGGCCCGGGTGGCGATCCTGTCGCTCGGCACG
>NZ_JAKSYN010000124.1:0-560 GCF_022829565.1 Methylobacterium sp. J-001 | reverse complement strand
GACCTCCCTTGAGGGCCGTGGAAGACGACCACGTCGATAGGCCGGGGGTGCAAGCGCGGTGACGCGTTGAGCCGACCGGTACTAATCGCCCGATTGACTTGATCGCTCCCGTGATCCGTGTCCGTGACACACGATACGGTCGCAGAAAGACCAGCAGCGCCAGACGCTGCATGCTTGCCGAACGAGGACCTCGCCGTCGCAGCACCCTGCGCAGGCGAAGTCCAAAACAAATTGCGATGTGCCGGTCTGGTGGCTCGAGCGGCGTGCCCAGAACCCGATCCCATCTCGAACTCGGCCGTTAAACACGCCAGCGCCCATGGTACTGTGTCTCAAGGCACGGGAGAGTCGGTCGCCGCCAGACCCGCACAACGCAATCACACCCAACATCCCCTCGACACGATCAGCGCTACGGCCCCGGGGCCCGCCCGACACAGGCGGACAGCCAGACCGGATCAGCCGCACAACCTTGGCGCGGGGTGGAGCAGCCCGGTAGCTCGTCAGGCTCATAACCTGAAGGTCACAGGTTCAAATCCTGTCCCCGCAACCAAACTCACCGACAC
>NZ_JAKSYN010000118.1:0-15549 GCF_022829565.1 Methylobacterium sp. J-001 | reverse complement strand
GCCACCGACGCGGGCACCGCCCCATCCCCCGAGCCCGCCGGTCAGCCCCCGGACGGACCCCCGAAGCGTGCCGCGGGATCGCGCCCGAAGCACCGAGGGACAGGTGACGGCTAATGAGCACAAAATAGGAACATTGTCAAGGGGCGGGGGCGTGATATCTGCGATTGCGGCGCTTCTTGATACGTCCGATACCGGTCCCCTCGAAGGGCTGGCTGCGGCCTTCACCGTCATTGCGAGCGTAGCGAAGCAACCCAGTTCAGCGCGCGATATCCGGAGGTCGCGTGTCCCTAGGTTGCTTCGCTGCGCTCGCAATGACGGCAGGGGGCGGGGCCGTCCCAAATCGTGCCGCCGGCTCGATCGGCCGCCGCAAGGGGGGGAGCCGTCCGGTGCAGAAACTCGCCATCCTGGGCCTCGGGGCCATGGGGCTGCCCATCGCCCGCAACCTGGCGGCCAAGCGCCTTTCCGAAGCGGAGACCCTGGTAGCGGTGGACTCCGACCCGGCCCGCTTTGCCGGGCTCCAGGGGCCGGGCCTCGTCGCGACGGCCGATCCCGCGGCCCTCGACGGGGCCGATGTCCTGTTCCTGTGCCTGCCGAACGGCGACGTGGTCGAGGCGGCCCTGTTCGGCGGGGATCGCCTGGCCGAGCGGCTGGCGCAGGGGGCGATCGTGGTGGATCTCAGCACCATCGCGCATGCCAAGGCACTTGCCATCGGCCGCGCTCTGGCGGCGACCGGGCGGCGTTTCGTCGATGCCCCGGTCTCCGGGGCGCCGGCCGGCGCCGAGGCCGGGACGCTCACGGTGATGTGCGGCGGCGACCCGGACGCCGTCGCGGCGGTCCGGCCGCTGCTGGAGCGGATCGGCACCAGCGTCCTGCATATGGGGCCGGCGGGCTCCGGCCAGCTCACCAAGACGATCAACAACGTGCTCTACGACATTAACATCGCGGCGCTCGCCGAGGTGCTGCCGATGGCGGTGGCGATGGGGCTCGATCCCGAGCAGATCGCGCAGGTGGTCACCACCGGCACGAGCCGGAGCTACGCGTCGCAATACTTCGTGCCGCGCATCCTCCGGGGCCGCTTCGACGAGGGCTACCCGATGGGCGCGGCCTACAAGGACCTCGTCGCGGCCGCGGCGATCTCGGCCGAGGGCAACTACCCGATGCCGGTCACGGCCGCCGCCACCGCGACCTACCAGACCGCCCTGCGCCAGGGCCACGGCGACCGGGACAAGGGCGCGATGGTGCTGCCGTTCGAGGCGCTGCTCGGGGTGACGGTCCGCTCCCGCGGGTGAGCGAAGCGGCCGGGCTCCGAAAGGCCCGTCAATCCACCGCCGGCGCGTGCAGCTCCGCGTCGGTGAAGCGGGCCTGCTCCTCCATGACGAGCTGGCCCAGCTCGCGCTTGATCGCGTTGAACTCGGCGCTGGCCGGGTCGCGGGGCCGGGGGATCGGCACGGTGACGTCGCGCTTGATGCGCCCGGGCCGGTAGGTCATCACCAGGATCCGGTCGGCGAGGTAGATCGCCTCCTCGATCGAGTGGGTCACGAACACGATCGTCTTGCGGGAATCGGCCCAGATCCGCAGCAGCTCGTCCTGCAGGGTGCGGCGCGTCAGGGCGTCCAGCGCCCCGAACGGCTCGTCCATCAGCATCACCGGCGGGTCGAGGGCGAGGATGCGGGCGATGGCCACGCGCTGGCGCATCCCGCCCGACAGGTCCTTCGGGTAGCGGGTGCGGAAATCCGACAGGCCGAGCGTCGCGGTGATCCGGTCGACCGTCTCGGCGGCTTTCGCGCGCGGCACGCCCTTGATGTCGAGGCCGAAGCGGACGTTGTCCTCGACGCTCATCCACGGGAACAGGGCGTATTCCTGGAACACCATGCCCCGGTCCGGGCCGGGATCGACCACCGGCTTGCCGCCCACCGCGATCGTGCCCGAGGTGAGCGGGCTGAAGCCCGCCATCGCGTTGAGCAGGGTGGACTTGCCGCAGCCCGAGGGGCCGAGCAGGCACAGGAACTGGCCCTCCGGCACCGTCGCCGAGATGTCCTGAAGGGCGGCGACGCCCGAGGCGCCGCTGCCGAACACCTTGACGGCGTTCGCGACCACGATCTCTGCCGACATCGTCCGGGTTACCGCTCCAGGCCGCGATGCCAGCGCAGCAGGTGATCGTTGAGGCGGCTCATCGCCCCGTCGATGATCAGGCCGAGGATGCCGATCGTCAGCATGCCGCCGATGATCTTGTCCGACCACATGTATTCCCGGGCCTCGAGGATCCGGTAGCCGAGCCCGTCCGAGACCGCGATCATCTCGGCGACGATCACCACGATGAACGCGGTGCCGATGCCGATGCGCATGCCGGCCAGCACGAACGGGCTCGCGGCCGGCAGGATCACCCGGCGGAACATCGTCCAGGAGCCGGCGCCGAGGTTGCGGGCGGCGCGGATGTAGATCGAATCGACCTGGCGCACCCCCGCGATGGTGTTCACCAGGACCGGGAAGAAGGTGCCCAGCGCGATCAGGAACAGGGCCGGCGGGTTGCCGAGCCCGAACCACACGATCGCCAGCGGGATGTAGGCGATCGGCGGGATCGGCCGCAGCACCTGGAGGAGCGGGTTGAACAGGGCGTAGAGCCCGTCATTGGTGCCGAGCACCAGGCCGATCGGCACGGCGAGCCCGGCGCCGATCAGGAAGCCGGAGACCACCCGGGACAGGCTGGAGACCGCGTCGTGCGGCATCTCGCCGGAGAACAGCCAGGACAGGTAGCTCTCCTGGCCCGGATCGTATGGCAGGGCCGGCAGCAGGCCGGACCACCACTTCACCGCCACCGCGCTCGGCGGCGGCAGCACCACGGCCGAGACCAGGCCGGTGCGGCTCGCCAGCTCCCACAGGATCAGCAGCGCGACCGGGATCAGGACGCCGCGAAGGTCGCGCAGGGCCATCGGATCACTCGACCTTCAGGTCGGCCTTGGCCTTGTCGAGCAGGTCGAGCTTGACCCACTCGGCATCGCTCTTGGGCGGGTTCTGCATCTTCCCCAGCCCGTACTTGACCATGTAGTCGGTGGTGACCTGCATATGGCCTGCCGGCATGGCGTAGGTGTAGCTCGCGTTGGCCATGCCGTCGCGAAAATCCTGGCTCGTGAGCTGGCCCTTGAAGACCTGCTCGCGGACGTATTTCTCGGCGAGCGCCGGGTCGTCGATGAAGGCCTTGGTGGCGGCCACGAACAGGCGCAGCACCTTGGCGGCCACTTCGGGCCGCTCGGTGTACATCTTCTCGGTCATCACCAGGGGCCGGACCGGCTTGCCGATCGGGGTGTCGTAGGGCTTGACCAGCTCGACGCCCCAGCCGGCGCTGATCGCCTGGGTCGATTGCGGCTCCGACTGGCAGATCACGTCGACGTATTTCTGCCCCAGCGCCTGGTTCAGGTCGGCGTAGTTGTTGAAGTAGGTCAGCTGCACGTCCTTGCCGGGACGCTCCGACCAGGTGAGGCCGTGCTTGTCGAGCTCGGCCAGCAGCATCAGGTCCTGCGTGCCGCCGCGGACGGTGGCGACCTTGAGGCCCTTCAGGTCGGCCGCGCTCTTGGCCGGCAGGTCCGGCCGCTTGAGGATGCGCACGCCGCCATCGGCGAAGCCCGCGACCACCACCAGCTTCACGCCGTTGCCGCGGGCGGCGACCGCGCCGTCGCCCCCCGAGGCCGCGATGTCGATCTGGTCCACGGCCATGGCCGGGTAGATGTCGGCGCCCTTGGCGAACTGGCGCTCGTCGATCTTCAGGCCGTATTTCGGGGCGATCTCCTTCATGTAGGAAATCGCGCCGTAATGGGCGAATTTCAGATTGCCGAGCCGGACGACGTCCTCGGCTCGGACGGTGCCGCCGAGGGCGACCAGCATGGCACCGGCCGCGATCAGGCCCTTCAACATCGATGTCTCCCCCGACCGGACGGCATGAGCCGATTCGCAGCGCGGCCTTCGTGATGGGCCGTTCAGCGCAGTATAACGAATACAGCAGGAGAAGTAATCCGCCTCCCTCTGCACTACTCCGCCGGTTCCGTCGCCGGCAGTACCCCGCGGCCGACCCGGATCGGCAGGACCGGGGCGTCGGCGCGCTGGAGCACTTCGAGCGCCGCGTCGGCCTCGCGCTGGCGATCCCAGAGCGCCGCGTAGATGCCGCCCGCCTCCAGCAGCTCGGCATGGGTCCCGCGCTCGGCGATGCGGCCGTGGTCGAGCACCAGGATCGCGTCGGCGTTGACCACCGTGGACAACCGGTGGGCGATCACCAGGGTGGTGCGGCCACGGCTGACCCGATCGAGCGCCGACTGGATCTCGGCCTCGGTGAAGGAATCGAGCGCCGAGGTCGCCTCGTCGAGCACCAGGATCGGCGGCGCCTTGAGGATGGTCCGCGCGATGGCGACCCGCTGCTTCTCGCCGCCCGAGAGCTTCAGGCCACGCTCGCCCACCGGGGTATCGTAGCCCTCCGGCAGGCTGGAGACGAACCGGTCGATCTGGGCGAGCTGGGCCGCCTCGCGCAACTCCGCATCGGTGGCGTCGGCCCGGCCGTAGCGGATGTTGTAGCCGATCGTGTCGTTGAACAGCACCGTGTCCTGCGGGACCATGCCGATCGCGGCGCGCAGCGATTCCTGGGTCACTGCGGCGATGTCCTGGCCGTCGATGCTGATCCGGCCGGCCGACGGCTCGTAGAACCGGAACAGCAGCCGCGACAGGGTCGACTTGCCGGCGCCCGACGGGCCGACCACCGCCACGGTCTGCCCGGCCTGGATCTCGAACGAGACGCCGCGCAGGATCGGCCGCTCCGGGGTGTAGGCGAAGCGCACATCCTCGAACCGCACCGTGCCGCCCGCCACCTTGAGCGGCGCCGCGTTCGGCCGGTCGGCGATCTCGGGGTTCTGCCCGAGGATGCGGAACATGTCGTCGATGTCGATCAGGGCCTGTTTGATCTCGCGGTAGATCATGCCCATGAAGTTCAGGGGCATCGAGAGCTGCACCAGCAGGGTGTTGGCCAGCACGAAGCCGCCGATCGTCGTGCGCCCGGCCAGGATGTCCCGGGCCGCGAGCCACATCACGATCGTCATGCCGATGGTGAAGATCACCGCCTGGCCGGCATTGAGCACGGCCAGCGACACGTAGGTCTGCGTCGAGGCTTTTTCGTACTTCGCCATCGACACGTCGTAGCGGGCGGCCTCGCGGGCCTCCGCGCCGAAATACTTCACCGTCTCGTAGTTGAGCAGCGAATCGACCGCCTTGGTGTTGGCGTCCGTGTCGGAAGCGTTCATCCGGCGGCGGATGGCGATCCGCCACTCGGTCGCCTTGTAGGTGAAGGCGAGATAGGCCCCGACCGTGAGGAACGCCACCAGCGCGTAGCGCCAGTCGAACTCGTAGGCCAGCACGCCGAGCACCAGGGCGAACTCGACGATGGTCGGCACCAGCGTCAGCACCATCAGGCGCGACAATTCCTCGATGCCGGCCCGGCCGCGCTCCAGCACCCGGGTCAGGCCGCCGGTCTTGCGCTCCAGGTGGAAGCGCAGGGACAGCCGGTGCATGTGCTCGAAGGTCTTGAGCGCCAGGCGGCGGACCGCGTGCATCGCGACCTTGGCGAACAGCCCGTCGCGGACCTGAGTCAGCGCCGACATGGCGATCCGCGACACGCCGTAGAGGGCGATCAGCAGCATCGGCGCTGCGAACAGGCCGGTCGGCAACGGCGCGTCCTTCCCGCCGATCGCGGCGACCAGGGCGTCGGTGATCCACTTGAAGGTGAACGGCGTCACCATGGTCACGAGCTTGGCCGCGAGCAGCAGCCCGAAGGCCAGGAACACCCGGCTCTGCAGGTCGGGCCGGTCGTGCGGCCAGAGATGCGGCCAGAGGCGTCGATAGGTGGCGAGCAGCCCGGGGCGCTCAGCCGGAGGTTTGGACCCGGCCGGGGGCGCGGTGTCGTCGGTCATGCGAAATTCTTGCGGGAGGAACGATCGTCCACCCGCATATAGGTCCGTCCGACGATCGGGGCACCCGCGGCGGCCGCAGGGCCGGTCATCCTCTCCAGAACGGCTTCCGGATCTCGTGGCGCAGGCGCCAGGGTTCGATTCCGGCATCCCGCAGCTGGTCCGGATCGAGGGCGGCGAGCGACCTCCGGGTGCGGATGCGCTGCAGCCAGAGACGCAACAGGGATGGCCGGGCAAGCCGGTTCGTCGAGCGCGTGGACGTGGTGGTGGACGGGAGGGTGAGGATCGACATGGCGGAGGTTCCGGTGACGGGAGCAGTCCGGCCGGGATTGCGGCGCCAGGATTGAACCGATAGATATCTCGGATCAATAGAAACATTGCACTCGGAGCAATGATGCGGGCTACGGATTACCGGGGCGTCGCCGACGCGGTCGCCGCCGAGATCGCCGCGGGCACGCTGCGCCCGGGCGACCGGCTGCCACCCCAGCGGGACTTCGCCTATGCCCGAGGCATCGCGGTCTCGACCGCGAGCCGGGTCTATGCCGAGCTGGGCCGGCGCGGGCTCGTGAGCGGCGAGGTCGGCCGCGGCACCTTCGTCCGCTCCGAGCCCGGCGGGGCCGTGGATCTCCAGCCGGAGCCGCCGCCTGCGGCCCTCGACCTGCAGCGGACCCATTCCCGGCTGCCGGAGCAGGAGGCCGTGCTGGCCGAGACCCTGGCAGCCCTGGCACGCAGCGGCACCGAGATCGGCTTCAGCCAGTACGGCCCGGACGGCACGCCCCGGGCGCGGGCGGTGGCGGCCGGGTTCCTCGCCCGGGACGGCTACGCGCCGAAATCCGCCGACATCCTGTTCACCGGCAATGGCCGGCAGGCGCTCGCCGCCGCGCTCGCGGCGCTGGCGCCGCCGGGGGGGCGGATCGGCTGCGAGCCGCTGACCTATCCGGTGGTGAAGGGCATCGCGTCCCGGCTCGGGATCACCCTGGTGCCGCTGGCCATGGACGCGGAGGGCGTGTGCCCCGACGCGATCCTCCAGGCCCACCGGGCCACGCCGCTGAGCGGGCTCTATCTCCAGCCGACCCTGCAGAATCCCCTCGGCACGACCATGAGCGACGCGCGGCGCGCCGACCTCGCCCGGGTGCTCGAGCGGACCGGGCTCACGGCGATCGAGGATGCCGTCTACAGCTTCCTGGCCGACGCACAGCCCCTGGCGAGCCTCGCGCCGGACCGGACGATCCTGATCGACAGCCTGTCGAAGCGGGTGATGCCGGCCCTCACGATCGGGATGATCGCCGGCCCGCCGCACCTGACCGACCGGCTCGCCGCCTCCGTGCGCCAGGGCGCCTGGACCGCGCTGGGCCTGTCGCTCGCGGCCGGCCTGCACTGGATGTCCGGCGGCTCGGCGGCGACGCTCGCCGACGCCAAGCGCCGGGATGCGGCCTCCCGCCAGGCCCTCGCCCGGGAGATTCTTACCGGACTCACGGTGGTCGGCGATCCCCGGGCCTACCACCTCTGGCTCGAACTGCCCGAGACCTGGCGGGCGGAAGCGTTCGCGGCCGCATCCTTACGCCGGGGGATCGCCCTGCTGCCGGCCCCGGCCTTCGCGGTCGTTCCGGGCCACGCGCCGAACGCCGTCCGCCTCGCCTTGGCGACGCCATCGCGGGAGGACCTTGCCGGGGCGCTCCGGACCCTGCGGCGGCTGGCCGTCTCGGAGGATGATCAGGTCGTCGAGTGAGGGGGCTCGCCATCCGCGATGCACGGCGCCCGCGAACGCCGAACCGGCCTCCACGCCGGCCGCGCGCCTAGCCGCGCTTGTCGGTCGGCAGGATGAAGATCTGGCCCGGGTAGATCCGGTCCGGGTCGCGGATCTGGCCCTGGTTGGCGTCGTAGATCACCGTATAGCGCTCGCCCCTTCCGTAGGTGCGTTGGCTGATCCGCCAGAGGTTGTCACCCCGGGTGATCTTCGCCGTGGTGATCTCGGGCACGAACACCGCGCCGGCCCGGGCCGGGCCGCTCGCCTCCGGGGAATGTTGGCTGAGGGCGGAGGGCGTCTCCGCCGCGCCGGGGTTGTCCGCCCGGGGACGGGGTGTCCCCGGCCCGCCGCCAAGGGTGGACTTGGTGACCGGCTCGCGCCCGCCCCCCTCGCCGGCGGCGACGCGGGTCGGCTCGGGCACCGCGAGCGGCACCTCGGCTCTTGCCGCGACCTTGCCAGTCCGGGGGTCGATCTGGTCGATCCGCACCTGGTACTGGCCCGGCTTGATCCCGCGCCCGATCGTGAAGCTCGCCCGGCCGTCCGGCCCGACGCTGCCCGGGGCGATCAACGTGTCGTTGAGGTAGAGCTGAAGCTTCGCACCCGGAATCCCCGTCGCCGTGACGAACAGCCGGCCGTTGTCCTGCACATCCACGCTGGCGATCTGGGCGGCCTGCCCCTTCTCGTCGGAGGCAGCCGTCCCGGGTGCCTTCCCGGCCTGAGCCATTGCTCTCTTCGCCGGCTCGGCGGCACCCGGCTGCGACAGAACGACGGTCGCGGCATCCGGGGCGGTCAGCGCCACCAGGGGCTGGCGGTCCCGGCCCGGGGCCACGTCGACCGCCACGCTCTGCCGTGAATCGGCGGCGCGGCCGTCTTTGGTGGTCATGCGCAGCCGGATGGCGCTGGAGCCGGCCGGCAGTGCCGGCGGGACCAGGGCGAACTGGCCGTTCGCGTCGGCTTTGGCCCGGGCCACGGCTTTGCCGTCGACCAGCATCTCGATCACGGCCTCCGGCGCCCCGCGCCCGGCCACCACCGCGTCGCCGTTGGGCTCGACCCGCACGATGTCGAAGCGCGGCACCTGGGCCGCGTCGGGTTCTGCCGGCTTGGCGCCCGGGCCTCCGGTGGCGGCCGACTTGCTGTCGCCCGATGCCGTGCCTTCCGAGGGGCGCGCGGCGGACCGATCCTCGCCGGGCTGGGTTGCGTCCGGCTTGGCCTGCCCCTGTCTGTCGTCGCGGAAATCGATCGGCGGCCCGCCGGATTGCGCCGTCGCCCCGGGATCCGACAGGCTGCGCAGGCCGCCCTGCGGCGCCGGGGACGTGGCGGCCGGGGGATCCGGCTCGTGCCGGCCGATCATCCGCCGGAGGGAGTCGCCCCCGAACAGGGCCAGCACGAGGCCGAGGCCGCCGAGGAGGCCGGCGAGCGCCAGGGCGAGACTGCGCCGCACCTGTCTCGACATCGCCACGGAGGCCTCCCTGATCTGTGCCGGCCGCCCGGTGAATGGGCAACCTGCCCGCTCAAAAACCGTCGACTGTGCAGCCCATAATACCGTACATGGTCGCGACACCAAGCCGTCCCGCCGCTTCGGCGGGTGAATCCCACGCGAATTCAGCAGTTTGGCGCGTGGAGCGCCGGGCGCGGGGCTCTTTTTCGACGGCTCGCAACGGTTGCGTGATGGAGGGTGCCGGATGGCCCCGGTGAGGACAGTCTGCGTCTATTGCGGCTCCAGCTTCGGCGGAGACCCGGCGTTTCGCGATGCCGCGGAGACCCTTGGGACGGCGATCGCGCAAGCCGGGATGGGCTTGGTCTACGGTGGCGGCGACGTCGGCCTGATGGGCGCCGTGGCGCGCGCCGCCCTGGAGGCCGGCGGCCATGTCACCGGCATCATCCCGGACTTCCTGCAGGCGCGCGAGCACATGCTCGACGCCGTGCAGGAGACCGTGGTGGTGCCCGACATGCACACCCGCAAGCGCCTGATGTTCGAGCGTTCGGACGCGTTCGTGACCCTGCCGGGGGGCATCGGCACCCTGGAGGAGCTGGTCGAGCAGCTGACCTGGGCGCAGCTCGGGCAGCACCGCAAGCCGGTGGTTCTGGTCTCGGTGGCCGATTTCTGGGCGCCGCTGCTCGCCCTGTTCGAGCACATGCGCGGCCACGGCTTCATCCGCGAGGGGCTGGATCTCAGCTACAGCGTCGCCCCTGACGCGGCGGCGGTGGTGCCGCTGCTGCGCGCGGCCGGCCACGAGCCGGACCTCCAGGCCGAAGAGATCGTCAAAGAGCGGATGTGACGCCGGGCTCGGACGCTTGGCCGCGGTGGCGATCCGGGCGGCGGGTGCAGACAGGCGGTGTATGAGGCCGGCGCCGCCGCGCTGGGCAGCGGCCGGTGGAGTCCGAGCATGCGCGTTCCGATCCTGGCGACCCTGGTGCTTGCCGGCCTGATTGGCGCCGCGTGCGCGCAGGATCCGCCCGTCCTCCAGACTCTGGATTACGCCAACACCCGCTATTCCGACCTCGCCCAGATCGATGCCGGCAATGTCGGGCGCCTCAAGGTCGCCTGGACCTTCTCGACCGGCGTGCTGCGCGGGCACGAGGGCGCCCCGATCGTGGTCGGGCACCGGATGTTCGTGCACACCCCGTTCCCGAACCTGGTCTACGCCCTCGATCTCGACCAGGACGGCAAGATCCTCTGGCGCTACGCCCCGCGCCAGGATGCGGGCGTGATCGCGGTCATGTGCTGCGACACGGTCTCCCGCGGCCTCGCCTACGCGGAGGGACGGCTGTTCCTGCAGCTGGCCGACACCACCGTCGTGGCCCTGGATCCCGAGACCGGCCGGGTCCTGTGGTCCGTGCGGAACGGCGACCCGGCCAAGGGCGAGACCAACACCGCCACGGTCCTGCCGGTGCACGGCAAGCTCATCGTCGGCATTGCCGGGGGCGAGTACGGCGCCCGCTGCCACGTCACCGCCTACGACCAGGCGAGCGGCAAGCGCCTCTGGCGCGCCTACGCCACCGGACCGGATGCCGACATGCTGGTCGATCCGGAGAAGACCACCGAGCTCGGGCGCCCGATCGGCCGGGATTCCTCGCTCAGGAGCTGGGAGGGCGACCAGTGGACGATCGGCGGCGGCTGCAGCTGGGGCTGGTTCTCCTACGACCCGGATCTGAACCTCGTCTATTACGGCACCGGCAACCCGGCGACCTGGAACCCGGCCCAGCGGCCCGGCGACAACCGCTGGACGATGGCGATCATCGCCCGCGACCCCGAGACCGGGATCGCCCGCTGGGTCTACCAGATGACCCCCCACGACCAGTGGGACTATGACGGGGTCAACGAGATGATCCTGACCGAGCAGGTGATCGACGGGCGCCCGCGCCGGGTGCTGACCCATTTCGATCGCAACGGCTTCGGCTACACCCTCGACCGCGCCACCGGCGCGGTGCTGGTGGCCGAAAAATTCGATCCCAGCGTCAACTGGGCGAGCCGGATCGACCTGGACCGCGCCTCGCCGGGCTACGGCAGGCCGGTGGTCGACACGCGCTACGCGCCGGGCGAGGCCGACGAGGAGGAGGTCACCAAGAACATCTGCCCCGGGGCGCTCGGCGCCAAGAACCAGCAGCCGGCCGCCTACTCGCCGGTGACCCGTCTGTTCTACGTGCCGACCAACCACATGTGCATGGATTACGAGGCATTCCGGGTGCGCTACACGCCGGGCCAGCCCTATGTCGGCGCGACGCTGACCCTGCACCCGCCCGAGGGCTCCGACCGGACCGGCGCGTTCATCGCCTGGGACGGGGCGAAGGGCAAAATCGCCTGGACGATCCCGGAGCCGTTCTCGGTCTGGTCCGGGGCGCTGGCGACGGCCGGCAACGTCGTGTTCTACGGCACGCTCGAAGGGTATCTGAAGGCCGTGGACGCCCGGGACGGGCACGAGCTCTACCGCTTCAAGACGCCGTCCGGCATCATCGGCAACGTCACCACCTACGCGCATAACGGCCGGCAATACGTGGCGGTGCTCTCCGGGATCGGCGGCTGGGCGGGCATCGGGCTGGCCGCCGGCCTGACCGACCCGGCCGACGGCTCGGGCGCGGTCGGCGGCTACGCGGCTTTGTCGCAGTACACCGCGCCCGGCGGCCAGCTCACGGTGTTCGCGCTGCCGGACTGAGCCCGGATGGGCGTGCCGCGATGAAATCGACGAAGGCCCGCAGCGGCGCCGGGAGGTGCCGGCGGCCGGGGAAGTAGAGGAACGGGCCGGAGAAGACCTGCCACCAGGGTTCGAGCACAGGCTCCAGGGCGCCGCTGTCGAGGTACGGGCGCAGCCAGTCCTCGAAGAGATGGACGATGCCGGTCCCCGCGACGGCCGCCGCGACGACGAGATCGCTGGCCCCGACGCGCACGATCAACGGGCCGGACGGGTCCACGCGGACGATCTCCCCGGCGCGCTCGAATTCCCACGGCGCCGTCAGGCTGCCGCTCGGGAACCGGCCCAGCAGGCAATCCTGGGCCAGGAGGTCGCGCGGATGCTCCGGGCGGCCGCGCCGGTCGAGATAGGACGGGGCCGCCGCGGTGGCGAAGCGCTGCCGCCGCGGGCCGATCGGCACGGCGATCATGTCCTGCTCCAGGCGCTCGTCGTAGCGGATGCCGGCGTCGCAGCCCGCCGCCAGCACGTCGACGAAGCCATCCTCCACCACGATTTCGAGCCGGATCTCGGGATAGGCCGAAAGGAACGGCGGCACGATCGCGGGAAGGACCAGCCGGGCCGCGCTCAGCGGCACGTTGAGCCGGAGCGGTCCGGCCGGCCGGTCGCGGAACCCGTTCACCACGTCGAGGGCAGCCTCGACCTCGCCCAGCGCCGGGGCCAGCCGTTCGAGCAGGCGAGCGCCGGCCTCGGTCGGCGCGACGCTGCGGGTGGTGCGGTTCAGGAGGCGCACGCCCAGGCGCGTTTCCAGCCGGCGCACCGCCTCGCTGAGGCTCGACGCGCTGGCGCCGCTGCCGCGGGCGCCCTCGCGAAACCCGCCGGCCCGCGCCACGGTCACGAAGGCCGTCAGGTCCGCGAGATCCGCCGCCATCGTTCGCCATCCCGAACAGCCCGTGCCGATTATCCCTGCTTATCCGATCAGTCGGGC
Organism: Methylobacterium sp. J-001; assembly: GCF_022829565.1. Lineage (NCBI taxonomy): Bacteria > Pseudomonadati > Pseudomonadota > Alphaproteobacteria > Hyphomicrobiales > Methylobacteriaceae > Methylobacterium > Methylobacterium sp. J-001. The sequence continues at coordinate 2,745 of NZ_JAKSYN010000118.1, read as the reverse complement.
GGGTCTACATCCGGAGCGAACAACGGAGACGAACCATGATCGACCTCGCTACAGCCGGCACCGTCTCGCTCGGAGATCGCACCGTGAAGCGGCTGGGATACGGTGCCATGCAGCTCGCCGGGCCCGGCGTGTTCGGGCCGCCGAAGGACCGGGATGCGGCCATCGCCGTGCTGCGCGCGGCGGTGGCCGAGGGCGTCGACCACATCGACACCAGCGATTTCTACGGGCCGCACGTCACCAACCAGATCATCCGGGAGGCGCTCCACCCCTATCCGGACGACCTCGTGATCGTCACCAAGGTCGGCGCCAGGCGTGGGGCCGACGCCTCGTGGAACCCGGCCTTCTCGGCCGAGGCGCTGACCCAGGCGGTGCACGACAACCTGCGCAATCTCGGCGTCGACGTCCTCGACGTGGTCAACCTGCGCCTGATGTTCGACGTCCATGGCCCGGCGGAAGGCTCGATCGAGGCGCCGCTGACGGTGCTGGCCGACTTGCAGCGCCGGGGCCTGATCCGGCGGATCGGTCTGAGCAACGCGACCCGGCGGCAGGTCGCCGAGGGCCGGCGCATCACCGAGATCGTCTGCGTGCAGAACCAGTACAATCTCGCCCACCGGGGCGACGACGCCCTGATCGACGAGCTGGCCGTCGCCGGCACCGCCTACGTGCCGTTCTTCCCGCTCGGCGGCTTCAGCCCGCTGCAATCCAGCGTCCTGTCGGAGGTCGCCGCCCGTCTCGGGGCGACGCCCATGCAGGTGGCGCTGGCCTGGCTGCTGCGCCGGGCGCCCAACATCCTGCTGATCCCGGGCACGTCCTCGCTCGGCCACCTGCGCGAGAACCTCGCGGCGGCCGAGCTGGTGCTGCCCGCCGACGCCATGGCGGCCCTCGACGGGATCGGGGCGGCCTGACCGCCTACTTGGCCGACAGGCCAGCCACCATCGGGCAGCCGCCCTCGCTCATCGGCCGAAACGCCTGCTCGCCGGGGATGGTCTCCAGGAGCTTGTAGAGGTCCCAGCCGCCCTTCGACTCGCCGGGCGCCTTGGCCTCGAACAGGTACATCGGGTGGATCTTGCGCCCGTCGGGGCGGATGTAGCCCTTGCCGAACAGCGGGTCGTCGGTGGGGAGCTCCTTCATCTTGGCGACCACCGCCGCGCCGTCCTTGGCGGACTTCAAGACTTCCACCGCCTTCAGGTAGTGGAGCAACCCTGCATACACGCCGGCCTGATAGGCGGTCGGCTTCTTGCCCGGCATGCGCTGCTCGAACCGGGCCGCGAAGGCGCGGGTGCCGTCATTCATGTCCCAGTAGAACGGCGCGGTGAATTCCAGCCCCTGCGCCACCTCCAGGCCGAGCGCGTGGATGTCGGTGTCGGCGATGAGCAGGGCCGCGATCTTCTGGCCGCCCTGGCGGATGCCGAATTCGTGGGCCTGCTTGATCGCGGTGGCGGCGTCGAGCCCGGCATCGGCCAGGCCGATCACCTGCGCCCCCGAGCCCTGCGCCTGGAGCAGGAACGAGGAGAAATCCGGGTTCGGGAACGGCGTGCGGACGCCGCCCACGATCGTGCCGCCGTTCTTCTCGACCACCGCCTTGGTGTCGCGCTCCAGGGCGAGGCCGAAGGCGTAGTCGGCGGTGATGAAGTACCAGGTCTTGCCGCCGCGCTTGAGCATGGCCTTGCCGGTGCCGTTGGCGAGCGCGGCGGTATCGTAGGTCCAGTGCACGGTGTTGGGGGTGCAGGCCGGGCCGGTCAGGTCGGCGGTGCCGCCGCCGGAATTCACGAAGGCCTTGTTCTTCTCCTTGGTGATCTGCGCGATGGCGAGCGCCACCGAGGAGGTCGGCACGTCGAACACGGCATCGACGCCGTCGCGGTCGTACCATTGCCGGGCGACCGAGGCGCCGACATCGGGCTTGTTCTGGTGGTCGGCGGCCACGACCTCGACCTTCAGCCCGTGGGTCTCCGGCTTGAAATCCTCCACGGCCATGCGGGCGGCCACCACCGCGCCCTCCCCGGTGGAATCGAAGTAGACGCCGGAGCGGTCGTTCAGCACGCCGATCTTCACCGGCACGAGGTCGGCCGCCAGGGCCGCCCCGGCCCCGAGCGCGCAGAGAAGCCCCGTCAGTGCCGCGGCGCAGTGGCGGACCGTCATGTCTCACTCCCTGTTTTTTTGTACGCGGCGACGTTGTTCGTCGCTCGCGTGGCGTCCCAATACAGCTTATCCGGCCTCTCCCGAGGCCGATACGGGCGGGTGAAAGGATACGGGCGATCCGTCAGGGCCATGTGGCCGCCGATACGCCTGGACAGTCCTCGGATGTTCGCGGACCGGTCCGTGCGAAACACGACAGGCCCGTCACCCGTGCGGGCTAACGGATTGACACATCGCTGCCGGATGAGGGCCAAGGCTAACCCAAGCGCGTCTCCCTCCCCCCTCTGCGGGGGAGGGAAAACCGTAGGGCTTCCCGTGGCGTCTGCAGACCCGATATGGTCATCCACGAGCCCGCACTCGGACTGCGACCCGCACCTACCTTCGGCCTACGCCGCTACCCGCGATGTCTGGCCCCCGCACCCGCCCGGCCCCAGCCCGAAGATCGCCCGCGCCCCCGCGGGCGTCGCCGGCCCGCCGTCCAGGAGGGCCAGCCCGCCGGCGGCCTTTTTCACCCCGGGCGGTCTTGCGGCGTGGAGCCACGCCCGGGAACGTACACCGTTTGGCCCCCGCCCCGCCCCGGCGTTCACGCCCCTTCCCGCCGGCCACCCC
>NZ_JAKSYN010000114.1:0-623 GCF_022829565.1 Methylobacterium sp. J-001 | reverse complement strand
GGCTCGAACCGGAAGATGAACGTTCCGGCCGGATCGGCGGCGAAGTCCGAGAGGCCGCGCGCCTTGGCGAGCGCCTGGGCGAGCGTGATGCCGTCGGCCTGGAACGGCAATTCGGTCGCCTGGCCGAGCGCGCCCACCGCCAGGAAGGTCTGGGGATCGCGCACCAGGGTCAGCACGTCGTTGGGCCGCAGGTAGATGTTCTCCTTCGGGTTCGACACCACCGTGGTCAGCGGCACGGTCGCGGTGAGCGGCCCGCGCGACAGGCGCACGAAGGTCTCCGACACCGGCGAGCGGTTGCCGCCGGCAGCCGCGATCACGTCGAGGATGCGGTCGCCGTGGCCCGAGAGCGGCAGGCGGGCGCCGGCCGCGCCCTCGCCGGTGACGGTCACCGCCTGGGAGATCGGCCGGGTGACCGAGACCAGCACCTGCGGCTGGATGGCCTTGCCGGCGAGCTCGTTCTCGATCAGGCCCTGGACGTCCTGGGGCCGGCGTCCGGCGACCTTGATGCGCCCGGCATAGGGCACCGAGATCGCGCCGTCGCGGCCGACCGGCTGCTCGGGGATGAGGGCGGATTTGGAGCCGGCGGAGAACCGGTCGGCGACCAGCGGCCCGGAGAACAGGCC
>NZ_JAKSYN010000112.1:0-69876 GCF_022829565.1 Methylobacterium sp. J-001 | reverse complement strand
AGCTCGACCTGGAGGAGCGCCTCGCCACCGTGCGGGCCTCGGCCGAGGAGATGATCAAGCCCTCCCTCTACGGGCAGGCCATCATCATCCTCGTCTACGTGCCGCTCCTCACCTTCACCGGGGTCGAGGGCAAGATGTTCGAGCCGATGGCGCTCACCGTCATCATCGCCCTGGTCGCGGCCTTCGTCCTGTCGCTCACCTTCGTCCCGGCGATGATCTCCATCGTCATCACCGGCAAGGTCACCGAGACCGACAACCTCTTCGTCCGGGCGATCAAGGCCGCCTACCGCCCAGTCCTCGGGGCCGCCCTGCGCGTGCCCATGCTGTTCGTCGCGGTCGCCCTGGTGTTGCTTGTCGGGGCAGGCATCCTGTTCAGGGGTCTGGGGCAGGAGTTCATCCCGCAGCTCGACGAGAAGAGCATCGCGTTGAACGCCCAGCGCATCCCGTCGACGTCCCTGTCGCAATCGCAGGCGATGCAGCTGAAGGTCGAGCAGGCCATCGGCCGGTTCCCCCAGGTCGCCTACGTCTTCTCGAAGACCGGGACCGCCGAGGTCGCCTCGGACCCGATGCCGCCGAGCTCGTCGGACACCTTCGTCATCCTGAAGCCGCAAGCCGAATGGCCGGACCCGGACCTGTCCAAGGCCGAGTTGCAGGAGAGCATCGAGAAGGCCCTCGGGGCGCTCGCGGGCAACGTCTACGAGTTCTCCCAGCCCATCCAGCTTCGCTTCAACGAGCTGTTGGCCGGCACACGCGGCGACCTCGCCGTGAAGGTCTTCGGCGATGACCTAGGCGCGATGACCGCGGCCGCGAACCAGATCGCCGGCATCCTGCGCGGGGTCGAGGGCGCGGACGACGTGAAGGTCGAGCAGACGGCTGGGCTGCCGTTCCTGGAGATCGGGATCAACAAGGCCGAGGCGGCCCGCCTGGGCCTGAGCACGTCCGCGATCCAGGACGTCATCGGGGCGGCCATCGGGGGCCGCGAGGCGGGCGTCGTCTTCGAGGGCGACCGGCGCTTCCCCATCGTCGTGCGCCTCAACGACAAGGTGCGCGAGGACCGCGAGGCCCTGGAGAACATCCCGGTGCCGTTACCTCCCGGACCGAACGGGCGCGCCGCGTCCGTGCTCCTGAAGCAGGTCGCGAGCTTCTCGGTGACGGAGGGCCCGAACCAGATCTCGCGCGAGAACGGCCGGCGCCGGGTCGTGGTCACCGCCAACGTGCGGGGCCGCGACATCGGCTCGCTCGTGGCCGAGGCGCAGGACAAGGTAACCTCGGGGGTGTCGCTCCCGGCCGGCTACTACGTGACCTGGGGCGGACAGTTCGAGAACCTGGCTTCCGCCCGCCAGCGCCTGATGGTGGTCGTCCCGGTGTGCTTCTTCCTGATCTTCCTGCTGCTGTTCTCGGCCCTGAACTCGGCCCGGGACGCGCTCCTGGTGTTCAGCGCGGTTCCTTTGGCGCTGACCGGGGGCATCGCCGCCCTATGGCTGCGGGGCATGCCGTTCTCGGTGCCCGCGGCCGTCGGCTTCATCGCCCTGTCCGGGGTGGCGGTGCTCAACGGCTTGGTGATGCTGACCTATATCAAGCAGCTCATCGCCGAGGGACGGCCAAGGCGCGAGGCCATCATGGAGGGCGCCATGACCCGGCTCCGTCCAGTGGCGATGACCGCGCTGGTGGCATCCCTCGGGTTCGTACCGATGGCGCTGGCGACCGAGACCGGGGCAGAGATCCAGCGCCCCCTGGCGACGGTAGTCATCGGCGGCCTCATCTCGGCGACCCTTCTGACCCTCGTGGTCCTGCCGGCCCTCTATGCCAGGTTCGCCGGTGCGGTCGCCCCCGAGAGGAAGGATCGGCCCAAGCCGGTCCAACCGCATCTCCGCGCCGCCGAGTAGGAGGGTCGGCATGAGCAAGAAGGTCGCCCGAACCATCGCCGACTGGGGCGGCGGCGGCCCACGTCGCCGACGCCGCGTCAGGCCCCACGTCCGTCGCGCGGCCGGCCGGGCGTTCGCCCTGGCCCTCATCGCCATCCCGGCCTGCGTCTACGTTCTGTACTGCCTCTGCAACATCGGCGGGAGGACGCACTTCCACCTGATGCCGACGGGGCCGATCCATCCTCAGGACGGATCCCCGTGGGGAGACAAAGCCTCGATGATGCGGCAGTCGGCGACGGACCCGCAGCCGCACTGACCGATGACGTCACGCAGCTCATGCGCCAACCGGGTCAGGTCGGCCAGCTTGCGCTCGACCTGCGCCAGGTGGGCGCGGGCGATGGTGTCGACCTCGGCGCAGGACCGGTCGCGGTCGTCGGCCATGGCGAGAAGCTCCCGGATCTGGTCGACCGTGAAGCCGAGGTCCCGTCCCCGCCGGATGAAGCTCAGGCGGCGCAGGTGCTCCGGACCGTAGAGACGGTAGTTGCCCGCCGACCTTTCCGGCGCCGGCAGGAGCTTCATCTTCTCGTACCACCGGACCGTCTCGACGCGGGTGTTCGTCGCCGCGGCCAGGTCGCCGATGGTCATGGGGGGTGCCTGCGCCATGGCCTTGACCCTGTAGTTGCTACAGGGTGCATGTAGGGCCTCAGACCCTTCGGCGCGAGGCCCGGGTCGACGGAGCTTGCCATGTCAGGGCCAGGAACATCGGGAGCGGTCCCCGCGGGCGCCGCGCTGCGCTACCGCGTGAAGGGCATGGATTGCCCGAGCTGCGCGACCAAGATCGAAACGGCGGTAACCCGCCTGCCCGGCGTCCGCGACGTGCGCGTGAACTACACGGCCCAGGTCCTCGACCTCGTGCTCGACGAGGGCTCGACGCCCAGGGCGGACCTGGAGAACCGGATCACGGGGCTCGGCTATGGCGTCGGGTCCCTGCCGACCGCGGCCGACCTCGCCCGCTCGCAGACGACGGGCATCGCGGCCCCGGCCATCGTCGAGGAGGAGGCGGAGACCCCCGCCTGGCGCAGCCGCAAGGGGCTTTTGGCGCTGGGCATCGCCGTCCTGTTCGCAAGCGGATTTCTCCTGCAGACGGTTCGGCCCGGGCTGGCCGGGGAATACGCCTACTGGCCCGGCGCGCTCCTGGGTCTCGCCTTCTACGGACGCCGCGCCATCGCCGCCGCCCGCAACGGCTCGCCCTTCTCCATCGAGATGCTGATGTCGGTCGCCACCATCGGGGCGCTCGCCATCCATGCCGCCGAGGAAGCGGCGGTGGTGGTCCTCCTCTTCACCGTTGGCGAGATGCTCGAAGGCTTTGCGGCCGGCCGGTCCCGGGCCGGCATCAAGGCCCTCGTGGGCCTGGTGCCGAAGACGGCGCGCCTGGTCGAGGGGGACGGCGCCGTGCGTGAGGTGGCGGCCGCCTCCCTGGTGATCGGCCAAACCGTGCTGGTGCGCCCGGGTGACCGCGTCCCTGCGGACGGCGAGGTCACGGACGGCACGTCGAGCCTCGACGAGTCCCCGATCACGGGGGAATCGGTGCCCCGGCCAAAGGAGGTCGGGGACGCCGTCTATGCCGGCAGCGTCAATGCGGACGGGGCCCTGCAGGTCAGGGTCACCCGGATGCCGTCGGACAACACCGTCGCCCGCATCCTGCACATGGTGGAGGAGGCGCAGGCGTCGAAGTCGCCGACCGCCCGGTTCATCGACCGCTTCAGCGCCGTCTACACCCCGGTCGCCTTCGCGGTCGCCGCGCTGGCGGCGCTTGGCCCGCCGCTGCTGCTCGGCGCCGACTGGGGCACCTGGATCTATCGCGGACTGGCGTTGCTCCTCATCGCCTGCCCCTGCGCCCTCGTGCTCTCGACCCCGGCCGCCATCGCCTCGGGTCTTGCCGCCGGAGCGCGGCGGGGACTGCTGGTGAAGGGCGGCGCCGCCCTGGAGACCATCGGACGGGTGCGTACCGTCGCGTTCGACAAGACGGGGACGCTCACGGCAGGGCGTCCAAGGGTCACCGACGTCCTCCCATTTGCCCCGGACATGACGGATCGCACCCTGCTCGGGCTCGCGGCGACGGTGGAGGCCGGATCGAGCCACCCCATCGCTCGTGCGATCCTCGAACGTACGGAGGCCGACGCCATCCCCCTGCGCCCCGTACGCGATGCCCGTGCGGTTCCCGGCAAGGCCGTCCAGGCCACGGTCGCCGGTCGCACGGTCGCGGTGGCATCCCCGCGCCACGCCGCGACGCTGGCCAGCCTCTCGCCGGAAGCGGAAGCGACGGTGCAGGCCCTTGAGGAAGCCGGCAAGACCGCCGTCGTCGTGGTTCGGGACGGAGAGGCGCTCGGCGCCGTGGCGGTCCGGGACGAGCCCAGACAGGATGCGGCCGCCGGCGTCGCGGCCCTGCGCCGGCTCGGGGTCGAATGCGTGATGCTGACCGGCGACAACCGGCGCACCGGCGAGGCCATCGCCAAGGGCCTGGGACTATCGGTCCGGGCCGACCTGCTGCCGGCCGACAAGCTCGCCGAGATCGGCGCGTTGAAGGAGGTCGGCCCGGTCGCTATGGTCGGCGACGGCATCAACGACGCCCCCGCGCTCGCCTCCGCCAGCGTCGGCATTGCCATGGGCGGCGGCACAGACGCGGCACTGGAGACGGCTGACGCGGCCATCCTCAACGACCGGGTCTCGGACGTGGCCGCCCTCGTGGCGCTGTCCCGGGCGACGCTCGGCAACATCCACCAGAACGTGGCCATCTCGCTGGGGCTTAAGGCCGTGTTCCTGGTGACGACGCTCGCAGGCATCACTGGGCTATGGCCGGCCATCCTGGCGGATACCGGGGCGACCGTCCTAGTGACGGCCAACGCCCTTCGCCTGCTCCGGGCTTGAGCCGATGCGTCTCATACGGGAAAGGGCCGAGGTCGGCGCCCTCGTCGTAATCGCTGTGACCGCGGCGGGCACCGACCTGTGGACCAAGGCGCTGGCGGTCGACAGGCTTTCCGACGGAACCGTGCACGCGGTACTGCCGATGCTCGACCTCAGGCTCGCGTTCAATCATGGCATCAGCTTCAGCCTGCTTCCGGCGCATGACGCGACGTCCCTGGTCGTCCTTCTTGCGCTTCAGGGAATGCTGACGGCCCTCGTTGCCGGGTTGGCATTCCGCGCGACCGGAGCGTCGGAAGGAGTTGGTTTCGCCATCATGACCGGCGGTGCCCTGGGAAACCTCATCGACCGATGTGCGGACGGCCGCGTCACGGACTTCCTCGACCTGCACCCGGCGGAGGTGCATTGGTTCACCTTCAACATGGCCGATATCTGGATCAGCCTCGGGGCCGCCTTGATAGCTTGGGAGGCAGTCGGCAAGCCGGGCCGGCCGAGACCACCAGCGCCGCTTGATCCGGCCGCCCTACGGGCCCCCTAACGGCATCATTTCGGTCGTGCCCGTAATGGTCGGACGGCCTGGCCGCAGGCATCGACGATGCGGTCCTGCTAATCGAACGAATACTGGGATGCGTCCGTTCCTTCAGTCAGGCGGAGGATGCGTTTAGGAAGAACGACGCATGGGGTCCTATGCCTCGATGCCGGCCTCGCCCGCGACATGGTCGGGCTTCTCGACCTTACCGCGTCGCTGGAGCTGGAGGGCCACGACCCAGCACAGGACCGCCCAGGCCGACCCCACGCACCAGCCCGCCAGCACGTCGGTCGCGTAGTGCACCCCGACATAGACCCGGCTCATCCCGACCACCACCGTGAGGAAGACGGCCAGCCCCATGAAGTATGCCTTGAGGCGAGCGCCCGCCGCCACGCGCGTCATGAGGGCACCGAGCGTCAGGTAGGTGACGGCGGAAAGCATGGCGTGGCTGCTGGGGAAGCTGGCGGTAAACACCTGGATGCCGCCGGGGATCTCGGGTCGCGGACGGTTGAAGAGGAGCTTGAGGCCAAAGCTGATGACCGTCCCGCCCAGGATTGAGCCTACCACCAGGACCGCTGCCCCCTGCTTGCGGATCAGGAGCAGGTAGCCTGCCACAGCCGCGATGAGAAAGCAGAGAACCACCATGCTGCCCAGGGAGGTCACGTCCCGGGCCATCTCGTGCAGCCAATCCGGTCCAATCGGACCAGCCGCGCCGGGTGGACGGAAGAAGTGGGCGACGCGGGTGTCGAACCCCATCGTGCCGCCCTCCATGACCTTGTCGGCCAGGAGACCAAACCCGAGGATGAGGGCGGCGACGCAAAACAGCGTCACGGGCAGACCAATCTCCCGTTTGCCGAGGCGCGCCATGATACCGGCACGGGCGGACGGAGAGGATTGGTTCATGCGCCCGAACTCCTGGATCGGTCCCTTGACGGTTGCTGGCTCGGGACACTCACCGCCTCATGCGGCAGAGCCGAAGAACCCGTTCGGATCCTCGCCCGTTCCCCCGCGGTGAGCGGCGAGCCAAGGAGAACCCGCACCTTTGTTGCCCGCAATGGTCGCATCCACGCCGAGATCCCTGCGGAGGAGGACCTGAAACGTCGGATATCGACCCCGAGGCCTAGTGGTCGAAACCTGACGCTTGATACCGTCCGCTTCCGACCCTTCTCGGACCCTCAGAGTGTCCGCTTCCGGGCAGCCTGATAGACCAGATGCTTATGACCGGGATGGGTGGAGAGCAGTCTGGCCGCTTTCGGCGGCGTGCTGTGCTAAGACAGACATAGGTGGCCCTGCCGACCGTGGAAGCACCGCGGTGCTACCGCGCGAACGGACTACGAGCCGAAGTCTGCCGGTCATCCAGGATGGCCAAGAGATGCGTAGGGCGAAGGAAACAGCCTGATCTGACGCGTGGCGAGCACGACCGCCGCTGGCAATGGATCGAAAACAATCTCGACCGCACTCGGACCTCCCCGGGATCAGATGTCGATCCGGGCGCCGATCTCGACGGCACGGTCGACCGGGATGCGGAAGTAGCGGGACGCGTCCGTGGCCGCACGGGCCATGGAGATGTAGAGCCTGTCCTGCCACACCGGCATGCCGGTCTCCGGCGAGGCCACCAGCACCCGCCGCGTCAGGAAGTACGACAGGTCGCCCTTGTCCAGGCCCGCGGCCGCAAGGGCGCGCGGAAGGTCGGGCAGTTCGGTGAACCCGAAGCGCACCGTCACGCAGGAGAAGGCGTCGGACAGCTTCCTCACGGCGACGCGCTCGGCGTCTGCCACGCGCGGCAGGTCCTCGGTGACCACGTGCAGGATATAATTGTTCGCGTGCATCACCCGGTTGTGCCTGACGTTGTGCATCAGGGCCCCTGGGGTATCGCCGGGCGTTCCCGTCAGGAACATGGCCGTTCCCGGCACCCGTTGGATCGAGCCGGTCTCCACCATCCGCGTGAACTCGGAGAGCGGCACGCGCCGACGGTGGATCTCCTCGGCGATCAGGGCCGAGCCGCGCCGCCAGGTCCACATCGCCGTGACCAGGGCGGCGCCGATGGTCAACGGCACCCAGCCCCCGTGCAGGATCTTGAGCGCGTTGGCCGAGAGGAACACCAACTCGATGAGTAGGAACGGCGCGATGACCGCGGCCGCGACCGCAGGCGACCAGCGCCAGACCTTCCAGGCGACGACGAACAGCAGGCAGGCGGTGATGACCATGTCGCCGGTGACCGCGATGCCGTAGGCGGCCGCCAAGCCGCTCGACGACTTGAACAGCACCACCACGAACACGACCGCGACGAGCAACCACCAGTTCACCCGAGGGATGTATATCTGCCCCTTCTCGGTCTCGGAGGTGCGCAGGACCCGCATGCGCGGCAGCAGGCCGAGTTGCATCGCCTGCTGGGTGATCGAGAAGGTGCCGGTGATCACCGCCTGGCTGGCGATGACCGTCGCCACGGTGGCGAGTAGCACCATCGGCAGCAGAGCCCAGGACGGATAGAGCAGGAAGAACGGGTTCTCGGCCCGCTCGGGGTGGGCGAGCAGCATGGCGCCCTGGCCGAGATAGTTCAGGGCGAGCGCCGGCAGCACCAGCCCGAACCAGGCCGCGCGGATCGGCGTGCGACCGAAGTGTCCCATGTCGGCGTAAAGCGCCTCCGCGCCGGTCACAGCGAGGAACACGGCACCGAGCGCCAGCAGGCCGGCCGTGCCGTGGCTCAGGATGAACGAGACGCCGTGGGCGGGGTTAAGCGCACCCAGAATGCTCGGGTCGTCGACGAGGTGGCCCAGGCCGCCCAGCGCCATGACGATGAACCAGAACGCCGTGAGGGGGCCGAAGAAGGTCGCCACCCGCGCCGTCCCGTGGCTCTGCAGGGCGAACAGCCCGATCAGGATGGCGAGGCTGATGGGCAGGACGTACGGGTCGGTGGCCGGGGTCACCAGCTTCAGCCCTTCGACCGCAGAGAGCACTGACATGGCCGGAGTGATGATGGCGTCGCCGAAGAACAGTGAGACGCCGACCATGCCCAGCACGATCACGAACCCGCCGGAATGGCCCAGCGCCCGCTGGGCGAGCGCCACGAGGGACGGCGTGCCGCCTTCGCCGTCGTTGTCGGCCCGCATCACCAGCAGCACGTACTTGAGCGTGACGATGAGGATGAGCGCCCAGAGGATCAGCGAGACGACGCCGAAGACCATCTCGCGGGTCGGCGCGTGCCCCCCTCCGGCGGTGGCGTGGAGGGACTCCTTCAGGGCGTAGAGCGGGCTGGTGCCGATGTCGCCGTAGACTACGCCGACCGAACCGAGCGTCAGCGCCCAGAACCCCGCCCTCGGGCCATGTCCCTCATCGGAGGGCAGCGGGGTCTCGGACTTCGCGAACTCGGTCCTGGCGATTGCGGGCATCCACTGGCTCCACGTCAGCGAACGCGGGAAGCTCGCAAGGCAAGCCTCCAACGGCCTGGGGCCGGGAACGTTCAGGTAACACGAAGACGAATGTCCCCGTTCAGGCAGGCCGTCGCGACGTATGTCTTGAGGACTGAGAAGTAGACGCCCGACCAGCCGGAGTTCGCGATGGCCAGCGCCAGGGCGGCGCTCGCCATCAGGATCAGGCCGCCTGAGGCCTCGCCCCGGAGGACGTTACGCAGGGCCGAGGTCGGGCGAAGGCGCCGCGGCATGGGCATAGATCTCCCGCGCTGGCGGCCCGACCAACGCTGAAGCCTGCCGGTCCGAAGGTCGGACCGCGCACCCATGGCCGGCTATCGCATTCGTTGGCCTATCCGGCAATCCGAAGCCCGGAGCGTCCCGGGACGGTTCATGTCATGCAGCCCGGCCCGCCGCACCGACGCCGACTTGGCTGACGCTCCAGTGCTCCAGGTGCTTGTAGACGATGACCTTGTTCGCGAGTTGGGCACCGTGCCGGCTGCAGAAGCCTTCGAGCTGCTCGCGGGTGCCGATCAGTTCGACGCACATGGTCAGCTCGGGGTTGAGCGACTCGGCGCCGTCGTCCTGGATCGGCCCATGGTTGCTGTAGCCGTGGTGGGACTGGTGGGCGACGGCGTTCATGAGGCCCTCCGCCTTGGCCTGGGCGACGAGCTCCCGATAGAGCGGCTTCGAGCCAGAGAACCACCGGCCCTTGCCGGCGCCGCCGCGCTCGCCCGGCTTCATGTAGATACGGATCATGCCGGTGTCGGCGGCGACGACGCGATGCGATGGGGTCATGACGTCTCCTCGGTGATGGGGCGCTCGGCCAACGGTGCGACGGTCGGCACCCGGCCCGTACGGGCCTGGCGCAGGGTCATGCCGTCCGGGATGTTGGCCGCCGCCGACTTCGGGACCGCGATGCGCTGCGACAGGTAGATGCCGTTGTGACCCGAGCAGAGGTAAGCCAGGAAGCACGCGACGGCGAGATAGACCCCGTGCGTCGCGCCGAAGAGCTCGATGCCCATCAGCGTGCAGGCGAGCGGCGTGTTGGCTGCGCCGGCGAAGACCGCGACGAACCCCAGCGCCGCGAACAGGTCCACCGGCGCGCCGAGCAGCCCGGCCAGGGCGTTGCCGAGCGCCGCGCCGATGAAGAACAGCGGCGTGACCTCGCCGCCCTTGAACCCGGCGCTGAGGGTCACGACCGTGAACAGGATCTTCAGGGCCCAGCTCCAGGGATGGATGTCCGGCCCGAAGAAGGTGTTGATGGTCATCCCGCCGGCGTCGGCGGCCGAGACGCCGAGCCCGAGGTAGTCCCGCGTACCAAAAGCGTAGACGAGGCCGATGACCGCGAGGCCGCCGATCACCGGGCGGAGCGGCCCGTACGGGACCAGGCGCTTCAGCCAACCACCGAGGAGGTGGTTGGCTTCCGCGAACAGCAACCCGACAAGGCCGAAAGCGACGCCGGCGAGCGCGACCTTGGCAAGGAGCAGCGGATCGACGGTCAGGGCCTTCGCGCCGCCGGCGAGGAAGTCCACGTGGTAGAAGCCGTGGTGGATGCCCCATGCCTGGCAGGTCCAGTCGCCGACCACCGCGGCGAGGAGGCAGGGCACCAGCGCGGCGTACTCGACGCGACCGACCGCGAGCACCTCCAGCGCGAACACCGCGCCGGCGATGGGCGTGCCGAAGACTGCGCCGAAGCCGGCGGCGATACCCGCCATCAGGAGGACCCGGACCCCGGCCGCATCGACCCCGAAGAGCTTGCCGAAGGCGCTGGCAAGGCTGCCTCCCATCTGGACGGCGGTACCCTCGCGCCCGGCCGACCCGCCGAACAGGTGCGTGACGATGGTGCCGAGGAAGATAAGCGGCGCCATCCGGAGCGGCACGCCGCCGTCCGGCTCGTGGATCTCCTCGACGATGAGGTTGTTGCCGCCTTCAACGCTCTTGCCGAACAGGTGGTAGAGCAAGCCGACGGCACAGCCCCCGAGCGGAAGCAGGAACAGGAACCAGGGATGGTCGAAGCGCGCCTGGGTGGCCGCGTCGAGGCTCCACAGGAAGGCCGCGCAGAGGGTGCCGACCGCCGCGGCCATCGGCACGAGGATGGCCGACCATCGCGCCACCGAAACGGCATGGGCGTGCCGCGTGCGGACGAACGCCGCGAGGTTCAGGCTGTCGAAGAGATTTTGGAAGGTCGCGCGCATGAGTCCCCCTTGTTGCGGCGCCGCAAAAGGTAGGAGTCATTAGCCCAGGGGGCGGTTTGGCCGAAAGGCCCGGCAGATTCCATTGCCGTGGACGGGAGATGCCTTCGCCTCGCCCGTTCGTCAAGATCCAACTCCCGCGCGCCCGGGCCCCATCCCGAGTGGGGATGGGGCCCGGGTCGTTCGAAAGCATCACGAAAGACGGTGGCTGGTCCAGGGCCCGGGGCATGTCTATGCCCTCCGCGGCCGAGGCCGGCGCGTTCGACGCCGGCCCGGGGCGGAGCGCATCCCATGACCCTTTCCTGGCTCGGAGCCGTCATCACCTTCCAGGTGACCTTCACCGAACTCTTCATCGCCGCGACGGTGATGATGGCCGGGGCGTACCGGTTCGGATGGCGCAGCGTCCTGGCGGGCTCCATCCTCGGCGGGCTGGCGGTGTCGATCCTCGCGGTCGTCCTGCGCAAGGCGGCCTACCTCCTGGCCCTGAACGTCCTGGATTGGATCTCGGCGGTCTTGCTGCTCGGGTTCGGCCTGTACCTGCTCTACGAGTTCATCGACGGGCTCTCGAAGCGCGATGCCGGCACGGCCCCCGGCTCGACGGACGCGAACTGGTCGCGGCCGATCAACGCCGCGGGCCTCGGCGTCGCCGCCTGGGCCCTGGTCGCCGAGGGGCTTGAGATCCTGGTGGTCTGGCTCGGCGTCTCGCTTCGGGAGGGCGCGGGAACGGCGACCCTCGGGGTCGGCATCGGGGTCGTGCTCGTGGCGACCTTGGCTTTCGCCCTCGGCGGCACCGGGATCTTCCGGAAGGTGCCGCCCTACGTCCTCGACGGGGTCGCGGCCCTCATGGTGACGGCCTACGGCGCCTATTTCCTCTCCCTTGCCGTGACCCGCGCGTGATCGGTCGACGAAGGGATTGACCCGGACGACGGATTAATCCACGTTGCCGGACGTGGGATGGGGATGAAGCTCCCCGATAACTGCCGGCCCCCTATGGGCCGGACGATAGCTTCTACCGAGCGCTTCGGCGCGGGTAGAGCTATGTGTTGACCCGCACCGTCACGCTCATGACCGCAACCGGATCGCCGCAAGGCGGCCCCTCATGAGCCGACCGATGACCCTGCCCGATCCAAGACCGTCCTGATGCCCGCCGTCGCCCACCAGGCGCGGTCCGGGCCTTTTCCCGTTCGCGCACGAAAAAAAAGGCGGAGCCATAAGGCTCCGCCGCGACCAGGACACATGCCTCCGAGCGGTCACAAGAATACATGTGCTTAGGTCTAGTCTGTCGCAGGAATAAGGATAGCCACTCGATAGTCTGAGTCAACGCAAAAAAGCGATGTCTCGGAATAATAAAGAGCGGCATCTTTATTTAAAAAACAGCACTATTTGCGCCCCTGATAAAGCCATGGCTTTTTCGGGCGACGTCGTATTGGTTAAATCAGCATCTGCATGATAATGACTGGATAATTCTGTCGCACTTAGAAAATGCTTATTGCGCTGATCTTATAATTCGATACTTCTACCGGCGCTCCACTTGGGCTCCCGGACGATGATCTTGGGGCTCGAGGGGAATGCAGCCCCGGTCCGGGGCCCGGCGCGGAAGCGCGCAGGGCCGACACGTCGCCGCCGACGGACCGGGATGCGGTGAGGAGACCCCTGGCGGACACAACGTCCGGGTTCGAACGCTCAAATGGAGGAACACCTATGAGGAAGATCGCCCTTGCGGCGTCCGTCGCCTACGCCGCGACGCTCCTGCCGGCCGCCATGCCGGCCATCGCGAACGAAAACCTGATGAAGCTGATGCAGGACCCCAACCAGTGGGCGTTCCCGGGCCTCGACTACACGAACCAGCGCTATTCGAAGCTCGACCAGATCAACAAGGACAACGTCAAGAACCTCCAGGTGGCCTGGACCTTCTCGACCGGCGTGCTGCGCGGCCATGAGGGCGCCCCGCTCGTCATCGGCAACATGATGTACGTCCACACCCCGTTCCCGAACATCGTCTACGCGCTCGACCTCGACCACGAGGCCAAGATCGTGTGGAAGTACGAGCCCAAGCAGGACCCGTCGGTGATCCCGGTGATGTGCTGCGACACGGTCAACCGCGGCCTGGCCTACGCCGACGGCGCCATCATCCTGCACCAGGCCGACACCACGGTCGTCTCGCTCGACGCCAAGTCCGGCAAGGTGAACTGGTCGGTCCAGAACGGCGATCCGAAGAAGGGCGAGACCAACACCGCCACCGTGCTGCCGGTGAAGGACAAGGTCATCGTCGGCATCTCGGGCGGCGAGTTCGGCGTACGCTGTCACGTGACCGCCTACGACCTCAAGTCCGGCAAGCGGGTCTGGCGCGCCTACTCCGTCGGCCCGGACGACGAGATGCTCGTCGACCCGGAGAAGACCACCTACCTCGGCAAGCCGGTGGGCAAGGATTCTTCGCTGAAGACCTGGGAAGGCGACCAGTGGAAGACCGGCGGCGGCTGCACCTGGGGCTGGTACTCGTACGACCCCAAGCTCGACCTGATGTACTACGGCTCGGGCAATCCCTCGACCTGGAACCCCAAGCAGCGTCCGGGCGACAACAAGTGGTCGATGACCATCTGGGCGCGTAACCCCGACACCGGGCAGGCCAAGTGGGTCTACCAGATGACCCCCCACGACGAGTGGGACTACGACGGCATCAACGAGATGATCCTCACCGACCAGAAGGTCGACGGCAAGGAGCGCCCGCTCCTGACCCACTTCGACCGCAACGGCTTCGGCTACACCCTGGACCGCGCCACCGGCGAACTCCTCGTCGCCGAGAAGTTCGATCCGGTCGTCAACTGGGCCTCCAAGGTCGACATGGACAAGGGCTCCAAGACCTACGGTCGCCCCCTCGTCCAGGCCAAGTTCTCCACCGAGCAGAACGGCGAGGACACCAACTCCAAGGGTATCTGCCCGGCCGCGTTGGGTTCGAAGGACCAGCAGCCCGCCGCCTACTCGCCGAAGACCAACCTGTTCTACGTGCCCACCAACCACGTCTGCATGGACTACGAGCCGTTCCGGGTGACCTACACCCCGGGCCAGCCCTACGTCGGTGCGACCCTGTCGATGTACCCCGCGCCGAACAGCCATGGCGGCATGGGCAACTTCATCGCCTGGGACGGCGTGAAGGGTAAGATCGCGTGGTCCGATCCCGAGCAGTTCTCGGTCTGGTCGGGCGCCCTCGCCACCGCCGGCGACGTTGTCTTCTACGGCACGCTGGAAGGCTACCTGAAGGCCGTCGACTCCAAGACGGGTAAGGAACTGTACAAGTTCAAGACCCCGTCGGGCATCATCGGCAACGTGATGACCTACACCCACAAGGGCAAGCAGTACGTCGGCATCCTGTCGGGTGTCGGTGGCTGGGCCGGCATCGGCCTCGCGGCCGGCCTGACCGACCCGAACGCCGGCCTCGGCGCGGTGGGCGGCTACGCCGCCCTGTCGAGCTACACCAACCTCGGTGGCCAGCTCACCGTGTTCGCCCTGCCGAACTGATCGGTCGCGAACACCAAGGAGCCTAGGGTGCCGGCGCGGGTCCTCCGCGCCGGCATTTCCCTGTCCGCACCACCCTTCGCCCGGAGCCCGCGTGATCGCCTCCCCAGTACCCCCGCCGGGGCGATGTCTCGTCCTCGTCCGCCATGGCCAGAGCCAAGCCAACGCCGACGGCCTTTTCACGGGACTGCTCGACTCACCCCTCACCGAGCGGGGCCGACAGGAAGCCTGCTCGGCCGGGCTGCGGCTCAAGGACGAAGGATTTCGCTTCGCCTCAGCCTTCACGTCGACCCTCGCGCGGGCCATCGCGACCTCCCGGCTGGCGCTCGATGCCCTGGGGCAGGCCGATCTGGTGCCCCTCCGGGATGCCGCCCTGGACGAGCGCGACTACGGCGACCTCAGCGGCCTTGGCAAGCAGGGCGCCTACGAACGTTTCGGGGCGGAGCGGATCGAGGGCTGGCGGCGCTCCTACAAGGGTCAGCCGCCGAACGGCGAGAGCCTCCGGGACACCGTCGCCCGGGTCGTGCCCTTCCACCTAAGGCATATCCAGCCGGCGGCGATGCGCGGTCCAACGCTGGTCGTCGCCCACGGCAACTCGTTGCGGGCCTTGGTGATGGTGCTCGAAGGACTGGGCCCAAGGGAAATCGAATCCGTCGAGATCGCGACCGGATCGATCCGGGTCTACGAGTTCGGTCCGGATACCACCATCGCATCCCGCCGCATCATCGACTGAGCTCCGGCTCCGTGCCCGTTCCGGATCGAGCCGGTGCGGCCTCGGCTACTTCCCGCTCGATCTCGCCGCGGGATTGAAGCCAGAGGGCGAGGATCCAGCAGGACACCGCCCAGGCCGCGCCCACGCACCATCCGGCGAGGACATCGCTCGGGTAGTGCACGCCGAGGTAGATCCGGCTCAGCCCAACCGCCACCGTCAGGAACACGCTCAGGCCCATGAAGTACGACTTCATACGGCGGTCGGCGCTCCCTCGGGTCAGGAGGACGCCGAGTGTCAGGAAGGTGACGGTTGCAAGCGTTGCGTGACCGCTCGGGAAGCCCGGCGTGAAGACCCGCACCGCGTTCGGGAAGTCCGGCCTGGGCCGGTCGATGCCGTACTTGAGCAAGGTGCTTGCGATTGCGCCGCCGAGGACCGCGGCCACCATCACCATCGCGAGGCCGCGCTTGCGGACCAGCATGAGGTAACCAACGGTCGCGGCCGAAAGGAAGCCGAGGAAGACGAAGCTTCCCAGCGCGGTGACGTCCCGTCCCGTCTCCTGCACCCAGGCCGGTCCTATGGGGATGGCGAGATCCTTGCCCGTTCGAAGCGCGGTGAGCACCGCCAGGTCGAACCGTGCTGTTCCGCCCTCGATCACCTCGTCGGCGAGAAGCCCGAAGCCGAGGAGCAGTGCCACGACGAGGAAGGCGCCCGCCGCCAGCCCGAAGTCGCGCTGCCCCATGCGTGCTAGGAGCGATGGGGTGATCTCGGCGGCCTTGATCTCATCGGTCGCGACCGGCAGCGAGGGCCGGGTCATCGCGGCGCCCCGGAACGCCTGAGGACGCTTTCCACCAGGATCAGGCCTAGCCCTCCGAACAGGAAGATCGCGGCCGATGTCGTGCCGGCCTGTCCGTAGGCGCGCACCAGCCAAGCCGCCCCGACCCAGGCGACGATGGAGGCGGCGAAGCCGACATCGTCCACGACCAATCCCAGGAGTTCGCGAAGGACGGTTCCGAGCCAGTGCATGCGGATGCCTAGAGGTTGGGAAGGGGACGAAGGGCGGCGGCACGTCGACGGCACGTCGGCACGGCCAGAACCGAGAGGCCGAGGAAGCCCGCGGTCAGCGCCGCGACCGCCCAGTCGCCGCCGGGCCAGTCGAGGCCGATGCCCTCGCCGACCCAGAACGCGCCGAAGGCCGACAGGAGGACGCCGACCGTGAACTTGAGCGTGTTCTCCGGCACCATCGACAGGGGGCGGTGAAGCGCGACGCCGAGCGCCACCACGACGATCAGGGCGCCGAGCGCCCCGAGGCTGGCGGGGACCAGGAGTCCCGCCCCGCCCGCACCGACGGCGACGACGATGAAGACGACTTCCAGGCCTTCGAGCATGGTGATCTTGAAGGCGGTGGTCACGGCCACCGCATCCCATCGAAGGCGGCCGCCGCCTCCGGTGCCCAGCGCGGCCGCCTGCTTGCCGTAAGCCTCGTCCTCGTCGTGCAGGGCGATGACCCCGGCGGAGCGGAGGATGGCCTTGCTCAGCCAACGCATGCCGAACAGCAGCAGCAGGCCGCCGACGACGAGTTGTACGTCCCGCAGGGGGATGCGGGTCAGCAGTGGGCCGAAGAGCAGCACGATGGCAAGGAGGACGGCGAGGGCGCCCGCGGCGCCCGCGAGGGCGTTCCGCCAACCCCGGGTCGCGCCGACGGCGAGCACGATGGTGAGGGCCTCGACGAACTCGACGATGGAGGCGAGAAACGCCGCAAGTGCCGTGGGCCATGCATGCACCCAGTCGATGGCCATTCCGATCCTCCCTGCCACTCGACCGCTTGGCCGGACGCGGTTTCCGTCGGGAGGAAATGTCGCTCTTGCTACCGATGTCAACATCATTGTAGAAAATGCTACATCATGGTTCCAAACGGGGCACCACCGACTGGCGGAGTCGAAGCCGATGGCGGACGAGTTCGGCGACACGGTCCGGCGGCTGATGCCATCCCTGTCCCCCGCCGTTGCCCGGGTTGCGGGTTACCTGGATCAGAACCGGGCGACGGTTCTCGCAAGTTCGGCCCAGCAGATCGCCACGCATCTCGCGACATCGGACGCGACCGTGATCCGCGCCGTCCAGGCGCTGGGGTTCGATGGCCTGCCCGATCTCAAGCAGGCGCTCGCCGCCGGACTCGACGGCCGACGGACGCCGGCGACCGACATGCGTCGAACGCTGGCGGAAGTCGGCGCCACCACCGGCGATGCCATCGATGCCGTGCTGGAAGCGCACCGGGAGGGGATGGAAGCGCTCCGGACCGAGGACGGACGCGCGGGTATCCTCGCGGCGGTCACCGCCCTGCATCCAGCGACCCGGATCGGCGTCTTCGGGATCGGCCCCTCCGCGCATCTTGCCCGGTACGTGGCCTTCCAACTTACGCGCTCGGGACGGCAGAGCCTGCTTCTCGATGCGACGGGATGGTCGCTGGCCGACCAGTTGCTGGGCCTGCATGCCGACGACGCGGTCGTACTCCTGGCCTACGGCAAGCCCTACCGCGAGGTGCAGGCCGTGATGGGCGAGGCGCACCGTCTGGGCCTGCCCGTGGTCCTCGTGACCGACACGGAGACCAGCACCATCGCCCGCAAGGCCACGGTCGTGCTGTTGGCCCGTCGCGGCCGCGCGAACCAGGTCGCCCTTCACGCCACCACGCTCGTCGCCCTGGAGGCCGTCATCCTCGGCCTGGCCGCGGCCGACCGCGACACCGCCCTTCGGCAACTCGCCAACCTCGACCGGCTGAGGAAGCTGATCGGGTCCTGAGCGGCAGCCGTGACGCCGCCGACCCATCGACCTGACGGAGGACCCATCCATGGCCGACGACCGAACCGGTATCGAAGTGAGCAAGGTCCCGGAGATCACGCTGGCCTTCTGGGGGATCAAGATCGTTGCCACGACCCTGGGCGAGGTCGGCGGCAACGCCGTCACCCTGACGTTGGGTCTGGGCTACCTCGTCGGCACCCTGATCTTCGCGACCCTCCTGGCTGTCGCCGTGGCGGCCCAGATCAACGCCAAGCGGTTTCACCCGTCCCTGTACTGGGCCGTCATCACTGCGACGACCTTGGCGGGAACGACGATGGCCGATCTCTTCGACCGGTCGCTGGGCATCGGCTACCTTGGCGGGTCGCTATCCCTCCTCGCGCTCGTGCTGGGCTCGCTCGGCCTCTGGTACAGGTCGGAGGGGACGGTCGCGGTCGAGACCGTCGCGACCCCGAAGGTGGAATGTTTCTACTGGCTGACCATCATGTTCTCGCAGACGCTCGGCACCGCGTTGGGCGACTGGATGGCCGACGACACCCCACTCGGCTACAACGGAAGCGCCCTGCTGATCGCCGGCGCCCTGGCCGTCACGGCCGGTCTCTACTTCTTCACGAAAACCTCCCGCACGGCGCTGTTCTGGGCCGCCTTCATCCTGACGCGTCCGCTCGGTGCGACGGTCGCGAACTCGCTCGACAAGCCCTCTGCCCAGGGTGGCCTGGGGATCAGCGACCTGACCATCTCGGTGGTGCTCGCGGCGTTGATGGTCGTATGCGTTCTGGTCGTTCCCCAGAGGGCCGGCCACCATCCGGCGTCGGCTTAGCCTCGACGTTCCGAGGAAGGCCGAGGCGGGAATTTCGCGGGTCGTCGATTTCTGTGCCTCCACCCTTGAGGCAGATCGAGGACCGGCGTCGCTCCCATGTGGGCCTTCCCCCTGATCGCGAAAGCGTCGGGGATACGGTCGCGCGGATCGTCCCGTCCCACCTGACACTCGTCCAACGGAGCGCGATGCGGGGCGCGGCCGCGGTCCCCGGCCAGGGCAAAGCGTTGCGGGCGTCGGCGATGGTGCCGAAAGGCCTTTGGCCGAGAGAGGTCGAGGGTCATCGAGGTCGCACCTCCCGACAAACGCCGCAAACCTGCCGACCCGACTTTCAGACCGCGCACCCGAGGGACCTGTCGCACCGGCGGATGAAGACGGCAGCCCGCATCCGTCCGCCCTTGCGAAGGATGACGCCACGGTCAGTGGCCGCCCACGGCGAAGGTCGCCCCCGGCTTGTCGTGGGTGCCGACGCGCTCGACCATCGTGGCCGTCGCCTCGTTCATGCCGACGACGTCGACCGCGATGCCGTGATGACGGAACTTCAGCACGACCCGGTCGAGGGCGTTGATGGCCGAGATGTCCCAGAAGTGCGCCGCCTGCAGGTCAGTCACGACCGCCCGCAGGGCCTCCTCGCGAAAACCGAAGGCGGCGTGGAAGGCTTCGGCCGTCGCGAAGAAGATCTGCCCGGTGACCTGGTAGGTCCGCACGTCGCCCTTACCGTGGGACGACCGGACGGCGAAGAACCTCGTAACCTTGTGGGCGAAGAACAGACCGCTGAGGACCACGCCGAAAAGGACGCCCTTGGCGAGGTCGTGGGTGGCGACCACCACCGCCACGGTGCCGAGCATCACGAAGCTCGACGCCTTCGGGTGGGTCACCAGGGTCCCGTGCGACTTCCACTGGAAGGTGTTGATGGCCACCATGATCATCACCGCAACGAGGGCGGCCATCGGGATCCGGGCCACGTAGGGACCAAGCACGACGATCAGGAACAGCAGTCAGGATCTATGAGCTTGCTGCGGACACGACGATCACGGCCCGCTGGATCGACGGGTGAATCCGCCTGTCGGCCCCTCACAATGCGTCTCCGCAAACTCTGAAGGGGTCCGCATTTCATCTATTTCAGTGATGAAAAGCATCTAATCATTCCGTTGGAGTGAATGAACGGGACCTGGGATCCTCCGGCATCACATCGGAGCCATCCATGTCCGCGCCCAGACTTTTCTCCCACTCTCGTCCGACGCGTGCCTTGGCCGGCACGAGAGCCATCCTTCCGGGACTGGGCCTCTGCGTGGCGGTCACCGCCGCAGCGATCGGCTTCGAAGCCGCCGAGGCGCACCTGTTCGGTCGTGCCTGGCTCGAAGCCCTGGTGCTCGCGATCCTGCTCGGCAGCGCGATCCGCACCATTTGGACCCCGTCGCAGCGTTTCTTTCCCGGCATCGCCTTCGGGGCCAAGACCGTGCTGGAGATCGCGGTCGTACTGCTCGGCGCGTCGCTCAGCCTCGCGACGATCCTCGCCGCCGGACCGGGCCTGCTCTTCGGCATCGCGGGCGTCGTCGTCGTGGCGATCCTGTCGAGTTACGGCATCGGCCGAGCGCTCGGGCTGCATCCGCGCATGGCGATCCTCGTGGCCTGCGGGAACTCGATCTGCGGCAACTCGGCGATCGCGGCCACGGCCCCGGTGATCGGCGCCGACGGCGAGGACGTCGCCGCCTCCATCGCCTTCACCGCGGTGCTGGGCGTGCTGGTGGTGCTCGGCCTGCCGCTGCTGGTGCCGCTGCTCGGTCTGTCGCCGATGCAGTACGGCGTGCTCGCCGGCCTCACCGTCTACGCTGTTCCGCAGGTCCTCGCCGCCACCGCGCCGGTCGCGGCGCTCAGCGTCCAGGTCGGAACCCTGGTGAAGCTCGTCCGGGTGCTGATGCTAGGCCCGGTCGTCCTGGTGCTCTCCCTCGGCGCGAGCCGGCTGCGCGAGGAGACCGACGAGGCTGCCCCCGGCGTCACCGCCGGCGACCGCCCGGCCCGCGGCGGCCTCGCGATCCACCGCCTGGTGCCGTGGTTCATCCTCGCCTTCCTGGCGCTCGCGGGCCTTCGCTCGGCCGGGCTGGTCCCGCAGGTTGCGCTCGCGCCGATGTCGGAGACCGCCAACGTGCTGACCGTGGTCTCGATGGCGGCGCTCGGCCTCGGGGTCGACGTGCGCAGCGTCGCCAAGGCCGGGGCGCGGGTGACCCTCGCGGTGGTCGCCTCGCTCCTTGCGCTAGGCGCCGTCAGCCTCGGCCTGATCCACGTGCTCGGCCTCGTCTGATCCGCGCTATGGCATCGATCCGAATTCTTGATGAAAGAACTGCCGTGACACGTTCGTCCCAATCTTCGTCCGAGGCGGTCGCGCAGGCGACGGGATGGTTGATGGGGCCGGGTCGCGAAGCGGCGGACGCGGCAGCCCTTCTCGACGGGTTCAGCGCGTGCCTCTCGGGGCTCGGCCTGCCACTGGCCCGCGCCACCACCCACGCGCCGACCCTGCATCCGTCGTTCCGGTGGGTGATGCGCGTCTGGCATCCCGGAGCGTCGAGCCTAGCCCTGCGTCGCCGCCACGGCATCGAGGGTACGCCGACTTTTCACGGCAACACCGTCGAGCACGTGGTCGAGACCCGTACCCCATTCCGATGCCGTCTCGACGGGGATGGGCCGCTGCCGTTTCCCGTGCTGGGCGAGCTTCGCGACGAGGGTCTGACCGACTACCTCATCGTGCCGCTGCGCGCCGCGCGTGGACGCATGGGCGCCGCCTCCTGGGCCACGGCGAGACCGGGCGGCTTCACGCCGATCGAGATCGACACGTTGCTGGCGCTGGTCGGGTCTTTCTCGCTGCTGTTCGAGATCAAGGCGCTCGACGACATGCTCGGCGCGGTGCTGAGCGCCTATGTCGGGCGCGACCCGGCGCGGCAGATTCTGGCCGGCACGGTGCGGCGTGGCGACGTGCGCCTGATGCGGGCCGCGATGATGCTGACTGACTTGCGCGGGTTCGGTGAACTGTCCGACCGGCAGAGCCCAGACTGTGTCGTGGCCGCCCTCAACCGGATGTTCGATGCCATCGTGCCGGCCATCGAGGCGGAAGGCGGCGAGGTGCTGAAGTATATCGGCGACGGGCTACTGGCCGTGTTCGATGCCGATCGCAACGAGGCCGCGGCGCGCCGTGCCGCGTTGCATGCCGCCGAGGCCGCACTCGCTGCGCTTGCGACCCTGCGCGACGGTGACACAGCTGCCTTCGAGGTCGGCGTCGCACTTCATGTCGGGGAGATCGCCTACGGCAATATCGGCGGCGGCGACCGGGTCGATTTCACGGCGATCGGCCGCGATCTCAACGTGCTCGCTCGCGTCGAGCGCCTGTGCAAGACCTACGACACGCCGCTGATCGCCACCGACACCTTCATCGACGGGTTGGCACATGCCCTCGAACCTCTCGGCACCGTCGCCCTTCGCGGTTTTTCAGAGCGTCACGCCCTGTTCGGGCATCGCAGGACCGCGCCCGTCGGCGCGCCGGCGGCGTGACGCCGAGACGGCGTCCTTGATCGTCCCATCGTAGATCGAAACTTCTCAAATCATCGCGTTTGGAGATCATTCACATCGCGAAAGACCGTTGGAAGGAATAAATCGTATCCCGTAGCATCTCCATGGTCGCGAGGAATCGCGACGGGTCCGATGCCCTCGAACGCATCGACGCCGACATTCTTAGGGGAGAGACCATGCACGGACTGGACAGACCGACGAACCGCCGCCTCGTCCTGGGTGGCCTAGGGCTCGGCAGCCTCGGCGCCGCCATGCCGGCCTGGGCGGCGGGCTCGGTGAAGCTTCCGCTGCCGGGCGGCCCGGATGAGCGGGCGTTGACCACGGCCTTTCCGGACAAGGGCGAGATGATCCTGCAGCGCACTCATCCGCCGCTGCTGGAGACGCCGTTCTCGGTATTCGACGAGGGCGTGTTCACACCCAACGACCGCTTCTACGTCCGTTGGCACTGGGCCTCGATCCCGACCGAAGTCGACGCCGGCACCTTCCGTCTTAAGGTCCACGGCCACGTCGATAAGGAACTCTCGCTCTCCCTCGACGCCATCGCCGGCCTGCCCCGCTTCGAGATCGCCGCGGTGAACCAGTGCTCGGGCAATTCACGCGGGCTGTTCGAGCCGCGTGTGCCCGGCGCGCAATGGGCCAACGGCTCGATGGGCAACGCCCGCTGGACCGGGGTGCGCCTCAAGGACGTGCTCGAACGCGCTGGCGTGAAGTCTGGTGCCTTGCAGGTGCGCTTCAGCGGCCTCGACGAGCCCGTGGTCGACGACGCGCCGGACTTCAAGAAGTCCCTCGATCTCGACCACGCCAACAATGGTGAGGTGATGATCGCCTACGCGATGAACGGCGAGCAACTTCCGCTGCTCAACGGTTTCCCGCTCCGCCTCGTGGTGCCGGGCTGGTACTCGACCTATTGGGTCAAGATGCTGTCCGACATCGAGGTGCTGGACAAGCCCGACGACCAATATTGGATGAAGACCGCCTACCGCATCCCGGACGTGCCGGGCGCCAACATTAAGCCCGGCCAGACCGGCTTCAAGACGGTCCCGATCAACAGGATGGTGCCGCGCTCCTTCGTCACCAACCTGACCGATGGCGCCAAGGTGGCGGCCGGAACGCCGGTGGCCCTTCGCGGCATCGCCTTCGGCGGCGATTGCGGGGTGAAGACGGTCGACTTCTCCGGAGATGGCGGAGCGACGTGGTTCCCGGCGCAGCTCGGCGCGGACGAGGGCCCCTACAGCTTCCGCCGCTTCGAGGGCAGCCTACCGGCGCTGGCCTCCGGCACCCACACGATCAGGGTCCGCTGCACCAACACCAACGGCGTCGCGCAGCCCATGGACCGGGTCTGGAACGGCGCCGGCTTCATGCAGAACGGCATCGAGGCCGTGTCCTTCCAGGCCGCTTGAGGAGAACAGCCATGAACCCAATCCGCCCTGCGGCCCTCATCGCCGCGCTCATACTGTCTCCCCTGGTGGCGCTCGCCGCCCCGGCTCCCGAGCCGATGCGCTTCACCTCGCAATCGATCGAATTCCCGACTTCCGACCGAATGTTCCCCGACGGACCGGGGGCCGAGGCGGTCAATAACAACTGCCTCGCCTGCCACTCGGCCGGGATGGTGCTGACCCAGCCCAAGCTCACGAAGGCGCAGTGGACCGAGACCGTGAACAAGATGGTCCACGTCTACAAGGCGCCCGTCGATCAGGCCGACGTGCAGACCATCGTCGACTACCTCACGGCGTTGAAGCCGACGCCCTGAACCCCCGAATCCCGAGGCCGCCGCGCTATTTCGCCGGCCTCGGGGAATAAACCGCGCCTTCTGGCGTCTCCTCAGGGCGATGCACGGCCGGCCCGGCCTTGCACCACGGATTTCCGATTTCGAACCAGCCCTCACGGCAGGCCCCGGCCGCCGAACGAGCGCGCATGCCCGAGAGACCCGCTTCATGACCCATATCCGCACCAGCCTCCGCACCCTCCTCACCGGAGCCGCCTTGCTCCTAGCCCAGGCCCAGCCCGGGTTCGCCGCCGGCTTCGACGGCGCGATCAAGAACAACGCCCTGGCGCTGAACGCCGCCGGGACCGTCGCCGCTGTTTCGAACAGCGAGGAGAGCGCCGTCGTCGTCTACGACGTCGCCAAGGGCACGGTGCTGCGCCGCCTCGACGGCTTCGTCACGCCGCGCAACATCGTGTTCGCGCCGGACGGCGCCCGCTTCTACGTCTCCGACAGCGGCACCGGCCGGATCACGGTCTACGAGACCGCCACCGGCAAGGAGGCCGGCGTTCTCGCCGCGGGCCCCGGCTCGTTCGGTACGGTGCTCTCGGCCGACGGAGGCAAGCTCTACGTCAACAACGAGGCCGCGAGCACGCTGACCGTGTTCGACACCAGGACCATGCTCGCCGAGGCCGTGATCCCCGGCTTCGCGCAGCCGCGCCAGGGCGTGAAGCTGTCGCCGGACGGCAAGACCGTGTTCGTGACGAACTTCCTCGGCGACAAGATCACGTTGGTCGATACCGCTACCAACAAGATCACCGGCGAGATCGCCGGGTTCGACAAGCTGCGCGCCATCTCGATCACCAAGGACGGTAAGACGCTGTTTGCCGCCAACAGCGGCCGCAATACCATCGGCGTGGTCGATGTCGCCGCCCGTAAGGTCACCTCCGAGGTGGCAGTGGGCAAGGACCCCTACGGCGCCGCGCTGACCCCGGACGGGCGCTTCGTCTATTCGGGCAATCTCAAGGACAACTCCTTGTCGGTGATCGACACCGGCACTCTCAAGGTCGTCGCAACGGTGACCGGCCTGAACGAGCCGCGCCAGGCGATCGCGTTCTCGACCGACAACGCCCGCGCCTACGTCCTCAACCGCGACCTCAGCGTCGCCGTGGTGGACCGGGCGAAGAACGCGGTCATCTCGACGATGAAGCCCTGAGGCGACGCGCGCCGGGGGCCTTATCGGTTCCCGGCGCGTTCTCGTCGTCGACACGTCACGAACGCAGGACAAAGACCCCATGCTCGGCCTGTTCCAGCGCAAGGACCGCCTCATCGTCCACGGCAAGGCGCCCTACAACGCCGAGCCGCCGCTCGATCGCCTGCGCGCGACCTTCATTACCGAGCAGGCCGACTTCTACGTCCGCAGCCACGGCGACATCCCGGACATCGACGCCGACAGCTACCGCCTGACCGTCGACGGGATGGTCGCGACGCCGCTCGACCTGTCCGTCGCCGACCTCAAGGCGCGGTTCGCACCCATCACCGTCACGGCAGTAATGCAATGCGCCGGCAACCGCCGGGCCGACATGCTGGCGGTGGCCCCGGTCGCCGGCGACCCGTGGGCGGCCGGCGCCATCGGCAACGCGGAATGGACCGGCGTGCGCCTCGCCGACGTGCTGCGCGCGGCCGGCCTCGACGCGGGGGGCGCACGTCACGTCGCCTTCGAGAGCCACGACCGGATCGCCCATACGGACACGCGCTTCGGCGCCTCGATCCCGCTCGCCAAGGCGCTCGCCCCCGAGACGCTGCTCGCCTTCGCGATGAACAGCGAGCCTCTCGCCCCCGAGCACGGCCATCCGTTGCGCGTGGTGGTGCCGGGCTTTGCCGGTATCCGCAGCCCGAAGTGGCTCGCCCGCATCACGGTGCAGGATCACCCCTCCGACAACCCGATGCAGGCCGACGACTACAAGCTGTTTCCGCCCGACGTGACCGCCGAGACCGCGGACCCCGCCCACGGCATCACCATCGAGGCGATGCCGCTCAACAGCGCGATCTGCGAGCCCGCCCGCGGCGCAGCGTTGAAGGCCGGCCGGCACGCGATCCGCGGCTACGCCATCGCCAGCGACCGAGCGGTCGCCCGCGTCGACGTCTCGACGGATGGCGGTCGCAGCTGGGCGCAGGCCCGGATCGACCGCGATGCGGACGCGCCCTACGCCTGGACGTTCTGGGAGATCGACTGCGAGCTGACGACCGGCGAGCACGAACTCGCGGTGCGGGCCTGGGACTCCGCCGGCCAGACCCAGCCTGCGGCGCCGGACGACACCTGGAACTACAAGGGCTACCTCAGCGCCGCCTGGCACCGGGTGCGGGTCACGGTGGCCTGACCGTCACGCCCAGAGCAGGGCAGTGGCCGCGAGGCCCGAGATCGCGATGAGTAGGGCCGCAACCCCGACGGTGAGGATGCGCGGCATCATCGGGATCTCGGCATGGGCGAGTCGCGCTCGGATCGCCCGGTCCCGCCATGCGGCGCCGGCGAACGAAGCAAGCGCGCAGGCGATCAGCGTGAGCGACAGCACCTTCAGTGGCCAGACCGCCAGCACCTCTCGCAGGAAGCGCTGCGCGGCCAGGCCGACGCCGAGGAAGGCGAGCCCGGTGCGAAGCCACGCCACGAAGGTGCGCTCGGCTGCCAGCACCGTGCGGTCCTCGGCGAGCCTGACCCGCGGGTCGTCGGGGGGAACGGGCTTCGCAGGTTCCCTCATCCGGCAGCCGCCTCCTGGATCAGGTCGAGCAGCGCGTCGGCTGCCCGACTGCGATAGCGCTCCTTGTGGCGCAGCACCCGGAAGGGCCGGCTCGGCAGGGCGAACGCCGCCCGCACCAGCGTTCCGGCCCGTAGCGCGGCGGCGACCACGGTCTCGGACAGGACGGCGGCCCCGCCCCCGGCCTCGACGGCGGCGCGCACCGCCTCGTTCGAGGGCAGTTCGAGCGTGACCCGGAGTTGGGCCGTGGAGAGGCCAGCCTCCATGAGCGCTGCCTCGAAGGCCGAGCGGGTTCCGGATCCCGCCTCGCGCAGCACCCAATCGGCCCCGGCGAGGTCCTCGGGTGCGAGCGCGGTCGCCCCCGCGAAGGGATGTGTTGGGGCAACCACGAGGACGAGTTGGTCCCGCGCGATGGTGGTGCTCGCAAGCGTCGGGTCGTCCAACGCTCCCTCGACGAAGCCGAGTTCGGCCTGCCCGGCGCGCACCGCGTCGGCGGCATCGGTGGTGTTGCCGACCGCCAGCCGGATGGCGATCTCAGGGTAGGTGCGGCGGAAGGCGACGAGGTGGCGCGGCAGCCAGTCGCTGGCGATGGTCTGGCTGGCGTAGAGCGCCAGCGTCCCGCGTCGCAGGCAGCTGAGGTCGGCGAGCACCAGTTCGGCGGCTTCCGCCCGGGCGAGCACCGCGCGAGCCTCGATGAGGAATACGCGCCCCGCCTCGGTGAGTTCGATCCCGCGGCCGACCCGGTGAAACAGCTTCGTCGCGTGCCGCCCCTCGATGTTGGCGATCGCCGTGCTGACCGCCGACTGGACGATGTTCAGCGCCTCGGCGGCTCGCGTCACGTGCTGCCGCTCGGCCACCGCCACGAAGATGCGAAGCTGGTCGAGGGTCACGGCTGCCGACGATCCGGCGCGAGGCCGCGGACGTGCGCATCGACCGCCTGCGCGACGGTGAGCAGCCGGGCCTCGTCGGTACGGCCGGTGACGACGTAGGACATGCCACCATCGACCCAGGAGAAGGCAGCGATGTCGCCCTCTCGGGCGAAGCGGAAGAGCGTTCGCCCATCGCCGTCTCCGACGCGGCTGTAAAGCGTCAGGCGGGTTCCGCGGTCGTCGTCGTACATTAGCATCGCTGCGGATTCAGCGCCGGCCGGCAGCAGCCGCCCGCCCATCAGGCGAAACCCTTGGGCCGCGAGATCGGGGGCCGCGACCGCGTGACCGAGGCGCTTCGAGAGCCACGTCACGAGGTGGGGCTTCTCGTCGGCGCGCACCTCCACCGGATGCACCACCTCGACCACGAAGGTGCGAAAGGCCGCGACCGCGTCCTGCGTCGCCGGTGACTCCGTCACCATCGCCGTTGCGGGTCCGCCGCGCAGGGCATGGCCGACCCAGCCGCCGGCACCGCCGAGCGCAAGGCAGAGCACGGCTGCAGCCGCCATGGGGAACCAGCCCCTGCCGACGAACCGACGTCGCGGGCGAATGTTGGCCACCCGGAGCCGCGCCGGGATCGCCTCCTCGGCGATCGGCGCGAGGCGGGCACGCAGGCGCTCGCGCAGAGCGCGATCCGCCGAGACCTCGGCCGCACGCGCGGGGTTTCCTTTGAGCCATGCCTCGACCAGCGCCTGCCGCTCCGGTTCGAGGCGGCCATCGATCAGGCCGTGCAGGTCGTCCTCGCCGACCGGGCGTGGATCCCCGCTCATTTCACCCTCCTCAAGAGGCCGGTTCGGCCTGTTTCCAGAAAACTTCGCATCCGCGTCCGCGCCCGGCTCAACCGCGACATCACGGTGCCGAGCGGTACGCCAAGCACCTGGGCCGCCTCGGCATAGGACAGATCCTCCACCGAGACGAGGAGCAGCACCGAGCGCTGTTCCTCGGGCAGGGCGTCGAGGCCGGCGAGCACGTCGCGGGCCCCCATCGCGGCCTCCGGGTCGATACCTGGGTCGGGCACCTGCTCCAGCGCTTCCGCGCCGCAATCGACGCCGCGCCGGCCCTGGCGCCGGACGGCGCCGAGGAACAGGTTGCGCTCGATCGTGAACAGCCACGCTCGGAGGTCGCCGTCGCGGCGGCGCCCGGACCAAGCGGACAAGGCCCGCTCCAGGGTGTCCTGGACGAGGTCGTCCGCCGCCTCGCGGTCTCGCAACAGCGCGACGGCGTAGCGCCGCAGGGCCGGGATTTGCGGTTCGATCAGGGCGGCGATCTCGTCCAACGATGCTTCCCGGTCAGAGGGGGCCGATCAAGGCATTCACCGATCAAGGCTTGGCGATGTGCCACGCGCCATTGAGGAAGCCGTCGCCGGTGATGTCGCCGGGCTTGGTGTCCTTGGCAAAGGTGTAGAGCGGCTTGCCCTTGTAGGCCCACTGCATCGTGCCGTCGTCCCGCGTCACCATCGTCCAGTCGCCGCTGGCGGCCGAGCCGGAGGCGGCCATCAGGGCCGGCCAGTTGGTGGCGCAGGGGCCGTTGCACATCGACTTGCCGCCCATGTCCTTGTCGAAGGTGTAGAGGGTCATGCTCTTGGCATCGACGAGCGCCGGCCCCTTGGCGGTCTCGGCCGTCATGGCAGGCGCGGCGGCCTGGGCGGCCAAGGCGGAGAAGGCGACAGCCGCGAAGGCGCCGCGGATCAGCAGAGTGCGCATGGGTGAGGTCTCCCGCGGTCGAGCATGACCGCATCGGGAGGGATGCCGAAGAGGCGCCTCTATTCCACGCGTCTTCTCGACGACAGATCACGAAGGCGTGAACGGGCTCTCAGCCACATCCGCGGAATAAAGCCGCGCCCCAGGCATCCTTCCCATCGACACCGGATCAAAAGGAAGCCGCATGCGCGGAGCACTGGGATTTGCCGTGACGGCGGCGCTGATGGCGAGCGGCCTCGTCGGCGGCCGGATGATGATGCGCCCGACCTTGGCCGCCACCGAGCCAGCGGCAGCTCCGTCTGCGTCCTTCGACGCGATGATGGCGCAGTCGATGGCGCAGATGCATGCCGACATGATGGTCCCGCCCTCGGGCGACCCCGACCGCGACTTCGCCGCGATGATGATCCCGCACCACGAAGGCGCGATCGCGATGGCGAAGGCGGAGCTGCTCCACGGCGAGGATCCGGTCCTGCGCCGCCTCGCGCAGGGGATCGTCGTCGAGCAGGGCCAGGAGATCGATGTGATGCGCCGCGCGCTCGCCGATCGCCTCGCGATGCCGGGTCGGGCCGCCGGCGCCCCTCCCGTTCACCACCATGGCGCGGCACCTGCCGCCGAGATGCCTTCGGAGCACCGCCGATGAAGACCGCCCTGACCGTTCTCGCCCTTGTGCTGCTCTCCGGCTCGGCCTTCGCCGGGCAGGCTCCAGGCCCCGCCTCGGCGCCCGACGTGCCCATCAGCAGCAAAGACCGGTTCTACACCTCCGATCAGTTCTCCAATACGGTCTCTGTGGTCGATCCCGCCGCCAACACCCTGCTCGGGGTGATCCGGCTCGGCGACCCGACGCCGACAAACCTGAGCCCGCTCTATCGCGGGCAGCTTCTGGTTCACGGCATGGGCTTCTCGCCGGACCACAGGACCCTGCTCGCGGTCTCGATCGGTTCGAACTCCGTGAGCTTCATCGACACGGCGACCAACGCGGTCCGCCACACCGCCTATGTCGGCCGCTCGCCGCACGAAGCCTTCTTCACGCCGGACGGCCGAGAGGTCTGGGTGAGCGTGCGCGGCGAGGACTATATCGCCGTGCTCGATGCCGCGACCGCCATGGAGACCCGCCGGATCACCGTACCGAACGGGCCGGGCATGACGATCTTCTCGCCGGACGGCACCTACGGTTACGTCTGCTCCAGCTTCAGCCCCGAGACCGTCGTCATCGACACCAAGACCCACGCCATCGTCGGCCGCGTGAAGCAGGAGAGTCCGTTCTGCCCCGACATCGCCGCCACGCCGGACGGCAAGCAGGTGTGGTTCACCCTCAAGGATGTCGGCCGGACCCAGGTGTTTTCGGCGCGTCCGCCATTCGCGCCGCTGAAGACGATCGAGACCGGGCCGATCACCAACCACGTCAACATCGTCTCGACCAAGGCCGGCCAGTTCGCCTACGTGACGATTGGCGGCCTGAACCAGGTCAAGGTGTTCCGCACCGACGATTTCTCCCAGCTCGCAACGATCCCGACCGGCGCCCTGCCGCACGGGCTCTGGCCCTCGGGCGACGGCAGCCGCGTCTATGTCGGTCTGGAGAACGCCGACAAGGCCGCGGTGATCGACACCGCGTCGAACACGGTGATCGCCGAGGTGCCGATCGGGCAGGGTCCGCAGGGCGTCGCCTACGTCCCGAACGCCGTACCGGAGGGCGACGGAATGCAAAACCTGCAGCCGCTGGGGGCCGCAGGCCAGACCAGTGCGCTGACGCTCGCGGGCAGCGACGGCAAGCCGGCGACGCAGGTCACCCTGTTCGACCAGGGCGTGCTGCAGACGCTGCAGGCCGCGATCACGGGACTGGCGCCGAAGATGCCGTTCGTGCTGGCGCTGTCCGCAGATCCGAAGGGCGCGACCGGCCTGGAGCCACTCGCCGCCTTCACCACCAACCCGGCCGGCGCGGCCATCGTCAACGCGATCGGCCCGATCCGGCAAGTCACCCGCAAGGACGCCGGCCCGAGCCGCCGTTACCTCGTGGTCGCGGCGGGCAAGCCCGGCAAACTCGGCGGCGTCGTGCAGGTGCAGATCACGGATTAATCGAGCGGTGTCGCCAGTCCGGAAGGCGAACATCTCAAACAATGCCTCCGTGACGCGAGCCCAGCCTCGATGTCTGCTTTCGAGAACAGCGTCAGCCCGCTTCTATGGCGTAGTTGGGTCGGATGCGGAATGTCCGCTTGCGGGCGGCCGGTTACCTTCCGCATTCCACCCCAAGCTGACCTCGCGAATGGGTACCAAGCGTCAGGTTTCGACCACTAGGGCGTGTCATCGCTTGAGCCAATCGAGGGCGGCGGCGAGGTAGAGGACGCCCATGAAGCTGACGGCGGTCTTCTCGTAGCGGGTGGCGATGGCGCGCCACTCTTTGAGCCTGGCCCAGAGGCGCTCGACCTGGTTACGGTTGTTGTAGATCCAATCCGGGCAGGCCACGGGCGCTTCGTGGCGCTGAGGCGGGATCGTAGGCCGAGCGCCCATGTCCCAGATGTGTTCGCGAAAGACGTGGCTGGTATAGCCGCGGTCTCCCACGACCCATTTGGGCACCCCCGGCAGTTGATCGAGCAGGGGAACAGCGTGAGGGAGTTCATGGGCCTGACCGGGCGCCAGCCGGAAGGCGATGGCGCGGCCCTGCCCGTCGGCGATCACGCAAGCCTTGGTACTATCGCCGCCACGCGAGCGGCCAAGAGCTTCACGAGCGTCTCGCTCGGCCGCAGATCCCCCCTTTTGGCGGCTCCCGCCGCCTTTTGGTGCGCCCGCACGTTCGTGCCGTCGAGGAACACCATGCCGAGTTGGACGCCGCGTTCCTGCACAAGGTGAAGAAGCCGCTCCCAGACGCCGGCACGCGACCAGCGGATGAAGATCTGGGCGGCCCGCCACCAGGGTCCCAATTCCTCGGGAATGGCCCGCCATTTGGCCCCGTTCTGATGCCGCCAGAGAATGGCCGAGAGCGTGCGCTGCAGATCCTGCGGAGGCGTTTTGGCCTTGGGCCGGCAGGCTTCAACCAGAGGCTCCAGATCAGCCCATTGCGCGTCGCTCAGCATCGTCCCTCCTCCATCAGAGAGACGAAAACGCAAGCCCAGCCAATCTGTTCAGGCGACGACAGGCCCTAGGGGCCCGCATCCACGGGACCTACGGAAACGTCGCCAGGCAACCGGGCTTCAAGGACGCAAAAGAAACCTATGTTATGCGGCAACCTACCGGCCAGGCCGGCCTTTGGTATCCATGCCCCTGCCTGACACCGCCGATGCCCCCCATGTCCTCGTGGTCGACGACGACGCCCTCATCTTGATGGATGTGTCCGACATCCTGGAGGATGCCGGTTTCGTGGTTCTTGAGGCGATGAACGTCGCCCAGGCGATGCGGGTGCTAGACGAGCACCACGGCAAGGTGCAGCTGCTGTTCACGGACGTGCAGATGCCCGGCCCGGACAACGGCTTCGACCTGGCGCGGCGGACGGCCGTGACGTGGCCCCACATCGCCATCGTGGTCGCCTCCGGCAATGTGCGACCTGAACCCGGGGACCTGCCCTATGGGGCGACGTTCATCGGGAAGCCGTTCAGCCCCTCCTTGGTCCGGCACCACGTGCGCGAGACGATGCCGCCGGAGAAGCACCCCGGGCCCCTTCGGAGGTAAGCCCGGGATCGGTTGGCCGGAGCCCCATGCCTCCTCCCGGCTCTCCTCGATCATCGACCGGATGCGAGCGACCCTCGATGTCGGGTTAGGCGAGGTCTTCGAGAATGTCGGAGACCAACCTGCCTACCTTCGGCTCGTCTTCGACCACCAGCATGGTCTCGTCCTCGTTGTCATTCCGCGGCCAAGGGCATCGTGTGCCCCTCGACGGATTCCGGCCGCATGTCGGATCTCGGCAGTCCCCATCCCTTCACCAGCCCGTACACTGCCGGGATCACGACGAGGGTCAGGACGGTCGACGACACCATGCCGCCGATCATCGGCACCGCGATGCGCTGCATGACCTCGGAGCCCGAGCCGGTGCTCCACAGGATGGGTAACAGCCCGGCCATGATGGCGACCACGGTCATCATCTTGGGCCGCACCCGCTCGACCGCGCCGACCATGATCGCCCGCCTCAGGTCATTTCGCGATAGGGGCCAGCCCTCCCGCTCGCACTCCGTCCGGACCTCGGCCAGCGCATGGTCGAGGTAGACCAGCATGATCACCCCGGTCTCGGCGGCGACCCCGGCGAGCGCGATGAAGCCCACGGCCACGGCGACCGACAGGTTGAAGCCGAGCCACCACATCAGCCAGACGCCGCCGACCAGGGCGAAGGGCAGCGACAGCATCACGATGAGGGTCTCGGTCAGGCGCCGGAAGTTCAGGTAGAGCAGCAGGAACACGGTCAGGAGGGTCAGGGGCACCACGATCTTGAGCCGGGCCGTCGCGCGGTCGAGGTACTCGACCTGCCCGCTCCACTGGAGGGTGGTCCCCGGCGGCAGGCTCACCTCGCCGGCCACCGCCGCTCGCGCCTCGGCCACGTAGCCGCCAAGGTCGCGTCCGGTGACATCGACGTAGATGAAGACCGCGAGTTGCCCGTTCTCGGTCCGGATCTGGGTCGGGCCCCGGGTCAGCGCGACCTTGGCGACCTCACCCAAGGGGACCGTGCCTCCGCCCGCGATGGGTACCTGCACCTCGGTCGCGATGGATTGTGGGCTCGACCGGAAGGCGCGCGGGTAGCGAACGTTCACGGTGTAGCGCTCGCGGCCCTCGACGGTGTTGGTCACGCTCTCACCGCCGAGCGCCATGGCGATCACGTCCTGAACCTCGCCGACCGTTAGGCCGTAGCGGCCCAGAACCTCACGGTCCGGCGTGATGTCGAGGAAGTACCCGCCCTGGACGCGCTCGGCATAGGCGCTCGACGTGCCCGGCACCGCCTTCACCACCGCCTCGACCCGGCGGGCGACCTTCTCCATCTCGGCGAGGTCGGTTCCGAGCACCTTGATGCCGACGGGGGTTCGGATGCCGGTGGCGAGCATGTCGATGCGGGCGCGGATTGGCTGGGTCCAGGCGTTCGAGACGCCCGGGAACTGGAGCGCGGCATCCATCTCGGCCTTGAGGCTCGCCAACGTCACGCCCGGGCGCCACTCCGCCTTCGGCTTCAGGTTGACGATGGTCTCGAACATCTCGGAGGGCGCCGGGTCCGTGGCCGTGTTGGCCCGGCCCGCCTTGCCGTACACAGACAGGACTTCCGGGAAGCTCTTCAGGATGGTGTCCTGTCTCCCTAAAAGCTCTCCGGCCTTGGTCACCGAGATGCCCGGCAGGGTGGTCGGCATGTACATCAGGGTGCCCTCGTCGAGGTCGGGCATGAACTCGGACCCGAGCTGCAGGGCCGGCCAGACCGAGGCGCCTAGAACGCCCAGCGCGATCAGGATGGTCAGCACCCGCGCCCGCAGGACGCCGGCGATGATGGGACGGTAGAGCCAGATCAGGAGCCGGTTCACCGGGTTGCGGTGTTCGGGCACGATGCGGCCGCGCACGAACAGGACCATCAGGGCCGGAACCAGCGTCACCGACAGCACCGCCGCCGCCGCCATCGCGAACGTCTTAGTAAAGGCCAGCGGCCCGAACAGACGCCCTTCCTGGCTCTCCAGGGTGAAGATGGGCAGGAAGCTGACCGTGATGATGAGGAGCGAGAAGAACAGCGAGGGACCGACCTCGGAGGCGGCCTCTATCAGGACCTGGACCCGGGGCTTGCCGGGGTCCGCCCGCTCCAGGTGCTTGTGGGCGTTCTCGATCATGACGATGGCGGCGTCGATCATGGCGCCGACCGCGATGGCGATGCCGCCCAGGCTCATGATGTTGGCGCCCAAGCCCAGCGCCTTCATGCCCGCGAACGCCATCAGGATGCCGACCGGCAGCATCAGGATGGCCACCAGCGCGCTGCGCACGTGGAGCAGGAAGACGACGCAGACGAGAGCGACGATGGCGCTCTCCTCGATCAGGGTGCCCTTGAGGGTCTCGATGGCCGCCTCGATCAGGTGCGAGCGGTCGTAGACGGGCAGGATCTCGGTGCCCTTCGGCAGGCTGGCGGCGACTTCGGCGAGGCGCGCCTTGGCGCTCGCGATGACGTCGAGGGCGTTCGCCCTGAAGCGCTGGAGGATGATGCCGCCGGCGACCTCGCCGTCCCCGTTCATCTCGGTGATGCCGCGGCGCTCGTCGGGACCGAGCTCGACCCGGGCGACGTCCTTCACCCGCAGGGGTGTGCCCGCCTCCGTCCTCAGGACGATGCTCCCGATGTCGGCGACGCTCTTGAGGTACCCGCGGCCACGGACGACGAACTCGAACTCGGACAACTCGACGGTGCGGCCGCCGACGTCGGCGTTGCTCGACCTGATGGCCTCCCGGAGCTTGGACATGGTGATGCCCTGCGCCCGCAGTCGGTTCGGATCGACGACGACGTTGTACTGCTTCACGAAGCCGCCGACGCCGGCGACCTCGGCCACGCCCTCGGCGCGGGACGCCCCGAAGCGGACGACCCAGTCCTGGAGCGAGCGGAGTTCGGCCAGCGACCGCTCCTTGGCGACCACGACGTACTGATAGACCCAGCCCACCCCTGTCGCGTCCGGTCCCAGCGTCGGGGTCACCCCTGCCGGTAGGCGCTTGGCCACCGTGTTGAGGTATTCGAGCACCCGGCTGCGGGCCCAGTACGGGTCGGTGCCGTCCTCGAAGATGACGTAGACGAACGAGACCCCGAAGAACGAGAACCCCCTCACCACCTTCGACCGCGGCACCGTCAGCATGGCCGTGGTCAGCGGGTAGGTGACCTGATCCTCGATGACCTGGGGCGCCTGCCCGGGGTACTCGGTGTAGACGATGGTCTGGACGTCCGAGAGGTCCGGGATCGCGTCGAGCGGCAGGGTCCTCAGGGCGTAGAGCCCGGCTCCCACCGCGAACACGGTCCCGATCAGGACTAACACCAGATTCTTTGCCGACCAGGCGATGAGGCGGGAGATCATGGCGCCTTCCCCTCGGCGGCGGCCTGCGGGCCCGGGTCGGGTTTGGGCTCCGAAAGCCCCTGCAGCGCCGCCTTCAGGTTGCTCTCGGCGTCGATCAGGAAGTTGGCCGAGGTCACCACGCGGTCGCCCGCGGCGATGCCGTCGCGGACCTCGACGTAGCCGTCGCCGCGGACGCCGAGCCTGACCGGTCGCGGTTCGAAGCGACCCTCGCCCTTGTCCAGCAGGACGACCTGTTTCGTGCCGGTGTCGATGACCGCGTCGTCGGGCACCGCGACCACCGGCCTGTCGCTGCCGGTGGCGATCGTCACGTCGGCAAACATCCCCGGGCGCAGGTCGCCGTTCGGGTTGGGCATTTCGATGCGCAGACGGGCTGTCCGGGTCCCCATGGCGAGGTGCGGGTAGATCCGGGTCACCGCGCCGGTGAAGACGCGGTCCGGGAACGTCCTGGCGCGCACGGTCGCCATCTGGCCTTCTGCCACGGCCGCCAAGTCGCGTTCGGTCACGTCGGCGAGGACCCAGACCTTGGAATGGTCGACGAGCTTGAACAGCGTGTCGCCGGACTTGGCGCGCATGCCGTCGGAGACGTTGCGCTCGACCACGACGCCGTCGCGGGGCGCCGACCAGGTGATGGTCGAGGGCACTTTTCGGGATCGCTCGATCTCGTCGATGACCTCGGGCGGGATGCCGAGGTTCTCCAGGCGCCGGCGGGCGCCCTCGTAGCCGATGCCGGTGAGGTACTGCGCAGCCGCCGCGTTCATCTCCGGCGAGAACAGGCGCAGGAGCGGCTGGCCCTTGTGCACGTGGTCGCCGGTGGTGACGGCCTCGACCTTCTCGATGAATGCGTCGGTGCGCATCGCGATGACCGAGATCCGGCGCTCGTCCTCCTCGATGGCGCCGGGCGCGCGCACCGGCATCGACAGGACGCGTCGGTCGACGACCGCCGTCCGGACCCCGGTGCGCTGTAGCTTGCCGGGCGAGATTTTCACGGTGCCGTCCTCGGTGTCCTCCCCCTCGTAGACGGGGAGGTAGTCCATCCCCATCGAGTCCTTCTTCGGGGTCGGCGAGGTGTCCGGCAGGCCCATCGGGTTGCGGTAGAAGCGCACCTTGCGGGCCCCCGCAGGCGTGGTGGCCTGACCCATGGCCATGTCGCCGTGCCCGGCGTCGGGCATCGCCTCCGCCTCGTCGGGTTCGTCGAAGCGCACCTCCTCGCTGGCGCGGACGGCGCGATAGTCGCGACCGTCCGCCGTGCGCCTCGGCTCGGAGGCGTAGTCCGGCTTCCCGTCCGGGTCCTGGTAGAAGACGACCGGTCCCGTCGCCTTCGCCGCGACCGATGCCTGTATCGGGGATGCCGGCCGGGGCGTGCTCGGCAGCCAGTGGGTGAACCCGGTCCGCGCCTGCTGGACGAGCGCCGGTACGGGGCTGCCCTCATGCCCCGCGCCATACCCCAGGGCCCCCGCCGCGAGCGCGGCGAGGGTCCCGGCCAGCCATGCCATCCGGCTCACTTGGTGGCCTTGAACACCAGCTTGTTCTCGACGGTGCCGGTCTCGCCCTGAACCTTGGCTCCGAGCGAGAGGCGCCAGCCGCCGGCCATCGTCAGCTTCGCCTTGAACCGGTAGAGGCCCGGCTCCGGCGACGGTAGCTGCTCGATCCTGGAGGTCATCTCCTCCATGCTGTCGGGCGCCATGTCGATGCGCTTGGCGAAGATGACGGCGTTCGGCACGGGCTTGGACGTGCGCTTGTCGACGAGGCGGACGTCGAGGATGGCCTCGCCCTGCTTGGCCTCGTCCTTCACCAGTTGGAACTCGTAGTCCTTGGTGTCGGCCCGGGCCGCGGTGGTCAGGGCGAGACCGAGCAGCGCAGCCGTCAGGGCGCGTGAAAACGATGTCTTGGACACGGTGGATGATCTCCTGAAAACGATGTGACCCGGGCCTTCAGGCGCGCGGGATCGGCCGGCGCAGGCGCCGGCGGCATCGGGTTCAGGCTCGGGGAGGCTCGGTGGGCGGCCCTTGCGACAGGCTGTCGAAGGAGGCGGTGACGGCCCGGGCGGGCCCCTCGATGACGGCAACGCGGCCCGGAAGTCCGACGGCGACCGGCAGGCCGGTGGCGACCTTCGCCAGGCAGAGCGCCATCAGCGGGCAGCCCTTCGAGCAATCGGGCAAGTCCGGCCGCTCCTTGGGGCAACACGGCATCTCGTCCATGGCCATCCCGGCCATGTCGTCCATGGCCTCGTCGGGCATCGCCATGACGTGACCCTGAACGGCCATCGGCGCGCGCATGCCCGCGGCGGCCGCGGATGCGGTCACCGGCGCAAGGGCGAGGCTGAGAACCGCCAGGAGCGGAAGCAGCCTGCGAAGGGCGAGCCAGAAGGTCACCGTCGGACGATGCCACATCGTAGACCGGCGAGGAAGGGACGGGACTACCGGACGCGCCAAAGGGATACGGCGAGCGCGACGTTTGCGAGGGCGAGTACGGAAAGGAGGACATAGGTCGCGTCGGCGCCCGCCTGCGTCAGCACGACGGCCCCGAGGGAGGGCGCGAGCGCCTGCGCCACCAGCCCCGGACGGGCGAGCCGGCCGACGAGCGGGGCGTAGCGCTCGGGACCGAACAGCGCGAGAGGCACCGTGCCGCGGGCAATCGAGTAGATCCCGTTGCCGGCCCCGTAGAGGACGAGCGCCAGTCCGACCACGGGCAAGCCCGCTGCCAGCATCGCGATCCCGGTCGCCACGAGAACCATCGCCGCCGTGAGGGTCCAGAGCGGGTGGTGCCGGCCCTTGCCGGCCATCTCGACGATGCGTGCCCCCACCTGGGCCGGTCCGATCAGGGCGCCGTAGGCCACGGCCGAGGTAAGAGCCACGCCACGGGCCTGAAGCAAGGTGATGAGGTGAACCGAGACCAGGGCCATCACGGTCCCGCCAAGGGTCAGCACCCCGGCCATGAGGAGGAAGGCGCGACGCTCCCGACCATCGAGACGAATGACTGGGCTCGGGCCTGCGGGTCGCGTGATCGGATGTGCGGGGGGCCGGGGGATCGCGAGCAGGACGAGCGGCAGCGTGACCGAAAGGTGCAGCCCGGCATAGGCGAGGCAGGTCCCACGCCAGCCAACCTGTTCGATCAGGAAGGCCGAGAGCGGCCAGCACACCGTGCTGGCGAAGCCGCCCCAGAGGGTCAGCGTGGTGATGGCAGGCCTTGCCTCGGCGCCGTAGAGGCGTCCGAGCGTGGCGAAGGCGGGATCGTACAGTCCGGTGCCCATGCCCAGGCCGATCAGGAGCCACCCCGCGAGGTAAGTCAGCAGGTTCGGAGCGAGGCCGAGGATGGCAAGGCCGACGGCGAGGGCGACGGCCGCGAAGGCCAGTACCGGCCGGCCGCCATGCTCGCCGATGTAGGTGCCGACCCGCGGCGAGGCCAAGCCCGCGACGAGGAGACCGAGGGACAGGCCGCCGATGACCCATCCCAGAGGCCATCCCGTATCCTTCGACATCGGCGCGGCCAGAACCGACAGCAAATAGAACGAGGAGCCCCACGTCAGGATCTGGACCACGCCCAGGGCCGAGATCACGGGCCATCGGCGCGCCGGGGCCATCGGATCGCTACCGGGCGCCGAGCACGGGTAGCCAGAGGGCCAGCGCCGCCAGGGTGACGAGCAGCACGGGCTGGGTGATGACCAGACCCACCCGCATGTACTGACCCCAGGTGATGTGCTGGCCCTTGGTGTCGAGGACGTGCAGCCAGAGCAGGGTCGCCAGACTCCCGATGGGCGTGAACTTCGGGCCGAGGTCGCAGCCGATGACGTTGGCGTAGACCATGAGCTCGCGCATCAGCGGCGAGAGATCCGGAGCCTGCTGGATGGAGAGCGCACCCACGAGCACGCTCGGCATGTTGTTCATGACCGAGGACAGGATGGCGGCGGCGAACCCGGTGCCGATGGTGGCGACGAACGGACCATGGCCCGAGAGCCAGACGAGCCCCTGCGCCAGATAGTCGGTCAGGCCGGCGTTCTTCAGGCCGTAGACCACGAGGTACATGCCGAGGCTGAAGAGCACGATCTGCCAGGGGGCCCCCGTCAGGACCTTGCGGATGGGAATGACGCGGCTGCGGTTGGCCAGCGCCAGCAAGACCAGTGCGCCGGCGCAAGTGACCACCGAGACCGGCACGCCGAACGGTGCCGTCACGAAGTAGGCGATCAGCAGCAGCCCGAGGAGCGGGAAGGCCGCCCGGAAGACCAGCGGGTCCTTGATCGCGTGGCGGGGCGCTTCGAGCTCGGCCACGGGGTACGTGGCCGGAAGGTCGCGCCGGTAGAACAGCCACAGCACCACCAGGGTCGCGGCCAGCGAGACGAGGTTCACCGGCACCATCACGGCCGCGTATCGGCTGAAGGAGATGTCGAAGAAGTTCGCCGAGACGATGTTGACGAGGTTCGAGATGACCAACGGCAGGCTGGTCGAGTCCGCGACGAACCC
Organism: Methylobacterium sp. J-001; assembly: GCF_022829565.1. NCBI lineage: Bacteria > Pseudomonadati > Pseudomonadota > Alphaproteobacteria > Hyphomicrobiales > Methylobacteriaceae > Methylobacterium > Methylobacterium sp. J-001. Next base: position 29,029 of record NZ_JAKSYN010000112.1, on the reverse strand, counting down.
GCAGGCGACGATGAAGGCCAGCGCCGCCGCCGGCTTGAAGTTCAGCCGGAGCAGGATGGCGAGCACGATGGGGGTGAGCAGCAGTGCCGCGCCGTCGTTGGCGAACACCGCCGCGATCGCGGCCCCCAGCAGGATTACCAGCGGGAACAGCAGCCGTCCCCGACCCCCACCCCAGCGGGCGATGTGCAGCGCCGCCCAGTGGAAGAAGCCGGCCTCGTCGAGCAGGAGCGAGATGATGATCAGGGCGACGAAGGTGAAGGTGGCGTCCCAGACGATGTGCCAGACCACCGGGATGTCCCCGGGGTGGATGACCCCGGTGGCGAGCGCGACCGCGGCCCCGATCAGGGCGCTCCATCCGATCCCGAACCCCTTCGGCTGCCAGATGACGAAGACGAGGGTGACCACGAAGATGGCGAGGGCGAGCATCGGGACCGTTTCTTGTTCTTGGTCTTTCAGGGCGGGTCAGGCGGTAGCGACGCGGCGCCCGTGCTCGTCGACGACGCGCTCGCCATCCTCCTTGACGAACTCGCCCTGTTGGGCGGGAAGGAGGTCGAGGACCGCCTCGGAGGGGCGGCACAGGGCAACACCCAGTGGGGTGACGACCAAGGGGCGGTTCAGCAGGATCGGATGCTCGCCGATGGCATCCAGAAGCTGATCGTCCGTCAGGCTCGGGTCCGAGAGGCCGAGCTCGCCGAAGGGCGTACCCTTCTCACGGAGCAGATCACGGACCTTCACGCCCGCCCGCTCGGCAAGCTGGCGCACCAGGGTCCGGTTTGGGGGCGTCTTCAGGTACTCGACCACGTGCGGCTCGATGCCGGCGTTGCGGATGAGGGCTAGGGTATTGCGGGACGTGCCGCAATCCGGGTTGTGGTAGATCACGACGTCCATCAGGCGGTCTCCGTGCAACAGGCGGCGAGGGCAGCGACAGCCGGGGCGCAGACCTCGGGGCGTCCCTGGCAGCAGTCGCGCATCAGGAACTGGATGAGCTCGGACAGGTCCGGGTAGGCGGCGCTGTAGATGATCGAGCGCCCCTCCCGCCGGGAGGTGACCAGCCCCGAATGGCTGAGCTCCTTGAGGTGGAACGACAGGTTGGTGCCGGACACGCCGACCGCCTCGGCCAGCATGCCGGCCGCCATGCCCTCCGGCCCGGCGGTGACGAGCTGGCGCACGATGCGCAGGCGATGCTCCTGGCCGAGGGCCGCGAAGGCCGCCACGGCTTGCCGTTCGTCCATCATGATGTCAATATCTCAACCATCGTTGAAACGTAGAGGAACGAAACGTCTTGGACAAGCCCCTGCAGCCCTTCGCCGATGGAATGCCGAACCTGAGCGAGGGGCATTTCGTGGTCCCGACGACCGACGCCCTGCACGTGAAGACACCGTTCACCCACGCCCCGCGCTTCCTGATCCTGTACGGATCGCTCCGTGAGCGCTCGTTCAGCCGCCTCCTCGCCTACGAGGCCGCGCGCCTGTTGGAGGCGATGGGCGGCGAGGTGCGGATCTACGACGCGCACGGCCTGCCGCTGCCCGACGACGCCACGGCCGATCACCCGAAGGTCCAGGAACTCCGAAACCTCTCGATCTGGTCGGAGGGCCACGTCTGGGTCAGCCCCGAGCGACACGGCGCCATGACCGGGGTCATCAAGAGCCAGATCGACTGGCTGCCGCTCTCGGAGGGTTCGGTGCGCCCGACGCAGGGGCGGACGCTCGCCGTGATGCAGGTCTCCGGCGGCTCGCAGTCGTTCAACGCGGTCAACAGCCTCCGCGTGCTCGGTCGCTGGATGCGGATGATCACCATCCCGAACCAGTCCTCGGTCCCGATGGCGTACAAGGAGTTCGACGACGCCGGCCGGATGAAGCCGGGTCCGCTCTACGACCGGGTGGTCGATGTCTGCGAGGAGCTGATGAAGTTCACGCTCCTCACGCGCGAGCGATCCGACTACCTCGTCGACCGGTATTCGGAACGCAAGGAGCGCGAGCCCGAAAGGCTCAAGGCCGTCGCCGTCGACATCGGGTTCGTGAAGCGACCCTCCTGATCTGCACGTCCACGCCGACCTCTTCTACGCCATCGCCTCGCCCGGTAGGATAGCGATCCCTATTTCAAGGGCTCCACGACCGTAAGCACAAGAGTCTGAGCGCTGGGGCACGTCGGCCGCCACGATGGCGACCACGGGGGCCGTCTCGTCGGGGCGCCGACGATCGCGACGTGGACGGATCCTTCGCCAACGTCGACGGCGGTCAGCTTCACTAGGCTCAGCTGGAGCTTCCGCATGCCGCCTCGGTCAGCGAGGGGGACCGGACGGAGTGGAGCGTCCCCGAGACGTAGACGAGGTCGCGGACGTCCGTGCCCGGCGCGTCGGCCTCGGCGATGGAGGCGATCGGCTCCGCAGTCAGGAGCAGAAATTTCGCTAGGCATCACGTCCTCCTTGGCCTTGCGCCGAACGAACCCCGCCCAGGTCCGGACGGTCCCGTGCGTCGCTGTCTCCAGCACCGCCACTTCGGAGAGGGTCGACGCGGTCAGGCGGCGAGCGAGGATGGCCAGGAGTGGGATGGTCACGACGCCGCCTTCAAGACGATCGCGTCGACGTCGGCGAAGGCGCCGTCGACCTCCGCGGTGGTGATGGCGCCGGCGCCGATGCCGGCGGCGACCTGGTTGTAGACCGCCAGACAGACGCCAATGTGCCTCCGGATCTGCAGGCTCAGCACCTTCAAGCGGTCGTTCGTGAGGGGCCGATCTACCCCGTCGGCGAACGTCCACGGGTCGCTGTCCTTCCGGGCGTCGAGCAGCGTCGCGGTGACCTCGCTTAGCGTGCGCGTCAGGGCCCGCTCGTTGACGGCGACCGCCCAGCCGTCCCACGTCGTGCCGCCCGCCTCGGCCGCTAGGTGCGCCTCGTATGCGTAGGCCAGGACAGCGGCCGCGTCGGGCGGAGCCGGAGCGTTCGGATCGAGCCAGTAGCCATCGGCCTGTTGGGCCTACCTGAGCCACAGCCAGGCGCCGACCGCGTCGCAGATGACGTCGAGGGAGAGACTAACCATGTGAGATAGCGTGGACCGGGGGCGTTAAGGGGGTGAACGTCACGTGGGGCCCTGAAACATAACACCCCCCGACCCCGGGGGCCGGAGGGTGCGCTCAGGATGTGGTGCATCGCGAGGACGACGGATACGTCGACAGCCTAGAATATACCCCACCGAACAGCATCGGACAAGCAAAAAGAGGGCGAATAACGACGGTCTAGCAAGGGGTAAGCGGCGGTTCTAGACTTGGAACAACGGCGGTCCAGTAGGGGGTAGAGCCATTCCTACGACCCCCCCTGAGCGTCGACGGCCAGCCACATCCAGGGAGGGCGGCGCAGAACGTCACGGTAGTGAGCTACACCAGGGAACGGGGCGGGCGGCAGCGACGGGGAAGGTAGCAGGGGGACGACGGCGGGATGACGACCCGCGGGGAACCAGGAGGCCCGGGCCCAAGGGGACAACGGGGGCCCAGGGGCCCATATGTGGAACCAATCACCCGATTATCGTTGAGGGAGAACGGGTTACAGCGCCGAGAACGCCCGTCAGGATTTCGTCCATCTTGGCCTCCATCCACGGGCCCTTGGAGGCCGGTACGATGAAGCTATCGTGGACGGGCAGGCAGGGGATGGACGCCTTCTCGCAGGCCTTGAGGACATCCACCGCCATGGCGCTGTCTACGGCCATGCAGCGGATCCCACGGTCTGCAGCGATGTCTGCGGCGATGGGGGTGTTCCGCGCCACGACGGCCTTGAGCAGGCCGCGGGTGTAGTCCCAGCCGTGCTCCCAGTCGTCCTTGTCCATAATGGCCGCCGCTGCCGCGTTCATGGTCTTCGCGTTCAAGGCGACGTTGAGGGCGAGCTTGCCCTCGTCACGGGGGAATGTTCCCGTGACGTAGGGATCGTGGCGCAAGACGTGACCACGGGCTGCGTAGAGGATCCGCGGATGGAGGGTGGCGAAGTCCGGCTCGAAGGCCGCCTCGCCGTTGATGAGGAGCTCCCGGCGGCGTCCCTTGGGGAGGTTCTGCCACCATCCGTAGAGCCGGCCGTGGCGGTCCCAACGGCCACGGCCGAACACGCGGTAAACCTCGGGGCTCGGGGTCGGGACGACGCTGGCCCACGTCCCCTTCTCCTTGCGGTCGTTGCGGGCCCGGACAACGCGCGTGGCGTGCTCCCACCCGTCGCCCGTCGGCATCGTGACCGAGACGTTGCCGAGGTAGGCATTGATGCGGTCGAGCTCGGCCTCCAGGCGTCGCGTCTGACGTGTCGGGTCGTAGCCGATGACGTCGCCGGCCTCGTCCTTGAGGATGAGGCGGCAGCGGCGCGTCTCGTACTCGAAGGGCGCGTCGCGGAAGGCGTGGACGAGGTCGGGGGTCGCACGCAGGCGGCTCTGCATCCCGGTGGAGAGGTGGTCGCCAGGGCGGGCCCGGACCTCCTCGATCAGCCCGAGCTCGACGAGTTCAGCCACGGCGGCGAGCACGCGGTCGTAGGTGTAGGGCAGGCCCATGTACCGCGATTGACCGGCGTAGAACGCCTTGCGGCGCGAGTAGCTGACCCAGCGATCCTCGCCGGGCGCCATGTCGGCCGCGATGCACGCGGCCGCGAGGACGCTGCGCCTGGCGACGTCCTGCCTGCGATCGGGGATGTCGGGGATGCCGGCGGCCGAGAGGATGTTCTCCGGGATGCGCCAGTGGAAATCGAGGGCGCGGTCGCGCGCCTGTGCCGTGTTGAGCATGTCGTATCCATCGACACGTCAGGCACCACACCGCCGTGTCGGGACCGATGATCCGCTCGAAATTAGCCTTAGTCTATGGGTCTGTGCTTTGGAGATCCACTGATATACTTCGCGAGACCAGTAGTTCTACCGCCCCGACGGGGTGCATGATCTCACGGGGGTAAAGCATCGATTTCAGCCTCGCCCACGGCCTAACTTCGAGGCACCGGAGGATTCAGCCAACGAGCCCCGTGGACGGCTCCACGGGGCTCTAATGCGGTCGAAAATTTATTTGTGCTCGCATGCGGCCGTCGCCTGATGCCGTGAGGACATATCGAATCCGCGAACAGCTTGGTGAGCTGGTGGCTCGAACTCCTAACCCGATCGGGGTCTACCCGATGACCTCGCGGCGGCCCTGGAGCGGGCCCTGTCGGCCGTGAAGCACATCGACGCCGGTAGGATCGGAGCCGAGGCGTGATGCCCAGTGACCAGGCGTTCCTACTCACCTTCGCAGGCCTGCTGCGAGTCGGCATCCTCGCCGACCCTGTCCCGACCTACCGGGCATGCCGATCGGCTTGCGCCGCCCTTGGGGACGCATCCGTGCCCGTTGACTACACCTGACCGATTCGCGCGGTCCGCTTAGTCCACGAGGAGGATTGGGAGAGTCGGCTGAGGCCCACCCCAACCGCGGCCGCCGTGCGGGCCACGCTGGCGAGCGAGGGCGTGGAGAGCGTCCTGGCACGGTGGGGCGGGCGCTACCGAGGCAAACTCATCGCGGCAGCGAACCGCGCCGCGCGCAGGTCACCGCCCGCCAGACATTCCCTTACGTGTCCGGGATCGGGGGCACGTCCGGAGGCGTCGCCTGCGTGTAGGTGACGGTCTGCACCGTGTAGTCGGGCGTGCCTGAGAAGCTGATGCCCAAGCCGGCGTAAAACCCCATCACGGAGTGGAGCGCGCTCAGGGACGACTTCCTCATCTCGACGGCGACCATGGTCCTCTGGGACAGGCCGACGCGTCGGGAAATTTCGTCCTGCGTCAGGCCGACGAGGGTCCGCGCGGCGCGCAGCTGCATTGGGGAGGGATACACGACGAGGCACTCCGAGCCGGATTCGATGGAAGGCCATTATCACCAAAGCGCCCGAAACGTGCAATGACGGCACATCGACTCGCGTTCTCAGAAGAAGGTGATATCCTCCGATTCGTGCCGACATCGCCGGATCCACTGGCGAAAAAAATGGCCCCGGAAGCGCGCGAACGCCGCCGAGGCCTGGTCAGCCACAGGAGCATCCCCGTGACCGAACCGTGCACCCACCTTACCACCACGACCGCCCCGAACGGTAGCCTCGCCGCGTCCCTCGCCCAGGGAATTTCGCAGTACGCCGAGCGCTTCGAGGAGGCCTCGGTCCTTGAGATCGCGGCGGCCATGAGCGTCGAGGATCCCCACGCGGCGCGGTCGTTCCTCCTGGAGCGCACTGCCGAGCCGGCGTTCCCGATGCTGCGCAGGAGCGTCCTCGGTACGATCGAGCTCCGGATCGAGGCCGCCAAAGCCGCTGCGCGTGACCGCCTCCTCCTGGTGACCGGCGACGACGCGCCGGGCGGGAAGAACGACAAGGCGCGCGAGGCGATCTTCCGCCGGGACCCGGGCGCATTTCTGCCGGGCGCCGAGGTCAGCAAAGTCCGCCCGTTCGCCCGGGCCTTCTGGCACGTCCTGATCGACGGGAAGGACGTGCCCTGCGTCTACGTCTGCCGGGCCGCCGTCGTGAGCGACCTGCACGACATGGTCGAATGCCTGGCCGAGAACAGACAGTACGAGCGGGGCATCGTCATCGGTGCGCCCGAGACCGCACGGGACATCGCCGGCCTACTGCCCCCGAACATCGCCTTCGTGGCCGTACCCCTCGCCACCGACGGGAGGCGCGCGTGAACGCCATCGTCCGCATCCCGGCCGCGCCGGCGATCTCGATCTTCCGCTTCGACAACCACGACATCCGCGTCGTGGAGATCGACGGGCAGCCCTGGTTCGTCGGCGCCGACGTCTGCAAGGCCGCCCGCCTCTCGAACCCGTCCGTCTCGCTCAAGGCGCTCGACGAGGACGAGAGGGCTAAGATCTTCTTAGGGCATCCCCAGGGCGAGGTCCTGGTCATCACCGAGGGCGGTCTCTACACCCTGCTGATGCGCAGCCAGCGTGCCCTCGTGAAGGGCGCGACGGCATGGCGGTTCCGTCGGTGGGCGATGAACGAGGTCCTCCCCGAGATCCGGCGGACCGGTTCCTACGCCGTGGCACCCGCCCCGACGCCGGTCGCGATCCCCGAGGACCTCGACGAGAACAGGGTGCTGAGGAGGATGCTCCTGGCCCGGATGGATCGGGAGGACGCCCTCGTCGAGCGCCTCGTCATCACAGACCAGGAGCTCATCGACACCTCTCGCCAGCTCACCGCCTCGCAGCGGCAGGTACAGCGGGCCCTGCCGGCGGTGGAGTGCGTCGAGCGGTTCACCGAGAGCGAGGATCTCTACAGCCTCCAGGCCGGTGGCAAGGCCCTCGGGCAAAAGCCGAACAAGTTCATCGCTTGGCTGAAGGAGCGCGGCGACCTGTTGGATCTGAACAGGTCGAACCTCCCCCGGCAGGACCTCATCGACCGTGCCCCGTTCCGCGTCCGGATCGAGGAGTACGGCGGCAAGCCCCGTGCGACGCCAAAGATGACGTCGAAGGGCATCCTCCACTACGGACGCGAGCTCTGCGTCTCCGTCGACTGGCGGGCCGCACGGGAGCCCGACCTGTTCGACTGACACCCCTCAGACTCTGAGTGGTGACGAGGGGCCCGGGTGACCGGGCCCCTTTTTCGTGACTGAAATCTGGTGCAGCGAAATGGGAGCGAAGGCCGGTTCGGTATCATTGGCAACCCGGCCCGGGCACGCCTGCGCACGGTTTCGGCACGCTCTCAGCATATTTTCGCGCGTTTCAGTCCGCGCGATCGGCGTTACACCGCGAGCGAAATCCGGCCTCGCTCGTGGAGCGCGCTGCAGCACCCCCCGATCCAGGCGCTCGGTGGCCTACGGGCACGGCCCCCCGGACGGCCGCCGCCGGTACCGGACGCCGTCGTGCAGCAGCACGCCGCTGGGCAGGAGGCTGAGCTCCGCCTCGTAGGGGACCGGCCGGCCCCCGTTGCCGTAGCACCGGGAGGCCGTCACCCGGCCGCCTGAGATCCTCGCCCCGTGGCACTCCATCAGATCGATGCCGACCTCGCCGGGGGCGGGCCCGACGACGATGGCGGGGACGTCGGCCCCCTCGGGGCAGTAGAGGCCCGGGGCGGGCTGGTAGGGGTCCGCCCCGGCCGGGCCAGCGAGCAGGGCGAGGATGGCGAGCGCACGCATGTCAGATCTCCAGGACTAGGGACGGGTCGAAGGCGGGGTTCTCGCCCCGGCGGCCGCGCGGGTTCGCGAGGATGCGGGTCCCACCGATCCGGTAGTCGGCGGACCGGTGGATGTGCCCGTGGATCCAGAGATCCGGGGCGTGCTCCCCTTCGAGGACGCGGCTGCAGTCCGAGGCGTACGCGGCATCGATCGCCTGCAACGGACCCTGCCTGCCCAGCGACGCGGGATGCGGCGCATGGTGCGTGACGACGACGGTCGGGCCCGCGTGCGGCTCGGCTAGGGCGCGCTCGATCCGGCCGAGCTGGGCAACGTGCGCGGCCGCGGCCATCGGTGGCCGGAAAGCGTTCGTCTCGCCCGACGGGAGCCGCGTCCGGATCTGCCGATGATCCCGCATTCCGCCGACGCGGTCCCCGCACGTTGACTGCGCCAACACGCGGAACGGTTCGCCGAGGAGCTCATAGTCCGTCCAGAGCGTGGCCCCGACGAACCGCACGCCCTCGATGTCGAGGGTCTCCCCGACGGCGAGGATGTGAATGCCGGCGGCGGCCGCGGCCTCGCGCCCGCGTTCGAGTTCGCTCTGCCACCTCGACGCGTAGAAGTCGTGGTTCCCGGGGACGTAGATGACGCGCCGCACGAAGGGCACGACGCACGCCGCGAGCCAGGGGATGGACCTCCGCGTCAGGCCGTCGGCGACGTCGCCGGCGATGATCGCCACGTCGCACGGCGGGACGGCCGGGCCCTCCCAGCAGTCGGCGTCGTCGTGCACGTCACTGAAAATCCAGGCTCTCAGCATCCCACCCTCCCACGCACCACGCCGACCCGTCGGCCTCGAACCACACCTGCGCCGCCCGGGTGACCAGGAGGCCGTTCGTCCTAAATCCGGGACACCAGAGCCCGTACCGAAGCCGCTGCGCCGAGGGCGGCCGGTCCCCCTCGGCCACCGTGCCGGTCGCCCACGCGTGGACGTCCCGGGCCCCCGTCCGGAGGCACCGCAGCCTGCCCGCCTCCGACGCCCGGAGGACGACGTCGGCAAGCACGATCGCCGGCACGTGGCCGACGACCCGGCCGCCGACGCGCACGGACCAGAGCCGGCGCGTCAGGTTGCGGTAGACGTCACTTCTTCCCGGCGGCATGGGCGTCGCAGCAGGCCTTCGACCAGCCTCCGTGCCGGATCCGACCAGGCGCTCCGCACGTCTCGCAGATGAAGGCCGACAGGTGCTCTACGCAGTCAACTATAGTGTTGACTTCATTGCGCATCGCCTTCCTAGTCTTGCCTTCGATGGAGTAATACCATCGCGCTTGCGCAAACTTTTCCTTGGTCTGCGTCGTGCGGAATCCCGTCGCGCCGGCCTCGGAGATCAGGCTCGCGCCCGCTTCCCATAGCCACCGCCACCCGCCACCCGAGTACGGCCCGCCGTCCTCGAACGTCCTCGGGTGGCGCGCCCGCAGGGTGGCGTCCCAGTCGTCCGGGACGACGGCGCGGCCGGTCTGCCAGCGCAGGGCGAGGGTGCGCGCCAGGACGCGGAGGACGTCCTGCGCGGGGGGCGGCGCCACTGTCCTGCCGTTGTCCTGCCGGGGGAGCACGCTGCCGCCCGTCCACGTCACGAGGGGACCGTGCGGGGACGGGCTGACGCCGGTGGGTACAACGTCGACGTGCCCGGGATGCCGGCACACGGCGTCGTCGGCTATGACGCGGAATTCGTCGATGAGCATGGGGGTCTCCTGTCAGGATGCGGGGTGGGCAGAGGGGGGCCGCGCGCGGATTTCACGCCCTGTCTCCGCGCGTGCCCGGCAGGGCGTCGACGAGGCGGACGACGCCCTGGACGAGGCGGTCGACGTCGCAGGGCCCGAGGCGGCCGAGGGCCTGCGCCCGCCGCGCCAGGTGGAGTACAGACAGGCCTGAGAACTCGGCCTCCAAGCGGAGGTCGCTCGTCTCCCGGCGGGCGCGCAGGGAGAGGATCGCCTCGTCGAGGGAGGCGGCCGGGGCGGCATTCGGGCGTGCGTCGGACATGGAGGGTCTCCTTCAGTGATGAGGTGTCAGTGGCGACGGGCGAGGGTCTCGCGGCCGTCGAGAAGCGTCGTCACGGCGCGGCGGAGCGGGCGCAGGCTGCCCCCCTTCCACACGCGCGCCAGCAGATGCAGCTCGTCGCCGTCGAGGTCGGGGAGCCAGCCGGCGTCGAGGCCACGCTCGTCGCGGAGCTCGGCGACGAGGTTGGCCGCCGCGACGGGCAGGTCCTCGGCCTTGGGAAGGCCGACGTGCACGACGCGGAAGCGGTCCAGGAGGGGGCCGGGGACGGCTCCCGTCCCGTTGGCCGTCGCCAGGAACTGGGTGCCGCTCAGATCGGCGTTCGTTTCCAGATAGACCTCGTGGAAGGCGCGGCTCCCTACCGGCTCCAGCAGGGCGATCAGGGAGTCCGTGAGGCGCCCGTTCTCCGACCTCGTACCCGCCTTCTCGATCTCGTCGATGATGATTACGGGGTTGGCGACGCGGAGCCGCTGGATCGTCTGCAACGGGACGCTTGCGCGCCCCGTGCTCCACTGGCGCGAGGTTCCTCCGAACGCGGCGTCGGCGACGCCGGCGGCGTTGTAGAGGACGCACGGGATCCCGGCCGCCTCGCAGAACACCTGCAGGTAGCTCGTCTTCCCACTGCCCGGCGGCGACACCGCGAGAGTGTTCCGCAGCCGGGCTACACCCCCGTTGGCGAGGTCCCGCAGCAGCAGCGCGGTGAGGTCCGTGAACCACGGGAACCGCGCGTCGAGCAGCTTGCCGACGGCCACGACATCGACGCCATGGACGAGCGGCAGGGCCTCCCCGGCGAGCGTGTTGAACTCCGCGCGCGGCGTGGACCCCCGCGACGTCCGCGATGAGCCCGTGGTCTCGGAACCGGGTAGGTGGTCCAAGGCCCCCTTGGCTAGGACGACGAGCGTCGGGGTGGCGCGCGCCGCCCGGTCCCTCCAGCCTCCGTCGCCGAGGGGCCAGTCCAGCTGCGCCAGCGCGGCGAGGCCGTCCGCCTGCGCGTCGACCCAGTCCTTGGCGGTGCCGCCGGCGCCACCGCGGGCGAGGTCCTCCTCGATGCCGATCTGCCGGTGCGCCGCCGCGATGATCGCGAGCGTCTCGGCGAATCGGGCCACGTGGTTGTCGTACGGCGCCAGGCTGCTGGCCAGGTCCTCGGAAACGTACCCCGCCTCGTCCAGCTCCTCCGTGGCATCGCCGCAGTATCGAAGGGCGTTCCGCAGGGCGAGCCAAGCGGCGGCGTGATGCCCGTTGGAGGCCGACGCCAGCGCCAGGCGCAAGCAGATCGAGCTGCAGCACGCCGCCGCCTTGGCGGACCCCAGCGCCGCCTGTGCGAAAAGCAGGTCATCCGCCAGCAGCGCCGCGGCGTTCCGGCCCGCGTCCGACGTGGTCTCCGCGTTGGCGTGCCCGCGCAGCGCCGCCTCCACCTTCTGCAGGGAGGCGATGCTGACGTCCCGCCGGGTCTGCCCGAGCTGCCGGACTAGCGCGGCCGGGAGCCGGGGCTCCTCGCCGAGGAACCGGGCGAGAGCCAGGCCGGCGTCGACGCGGGCGTCGTACCGCACGTGCTCGCCGCCGAACGCCTTCGCACGCGGCCCGATGGGAGCCTCGGGCTGGCGGGGCCCCGTCAGGGCGGTGGAGTCGAGGAGCGTGGCACGGGCGGCCTGGACGGCAGCGGCGCGCGCCCGAGAGGCGTCGTCGGTCATGGGGATCTCGCTGGAACGGGAGTGCACGCGGGGCGCGCCGAGCAGGGCTCAGGCGGTCAGGCAGGGCATCCGTTTCGAGCGAGGGCAGATCATCGACGTCATCTCCGGTGTGACGCCGTTATGCGCCAAGCCGGCTCAGGGTGCAAGTTATGTGCAGCCGTTGCGGACCGAGTCGCGTTCCTAGGGTTAACCAAGCCCTAGCGCCGCCTTCAGCGCCGGGCTGCTATCGGCCTCCTCGTCCTGCGCGATGAGGTCGTCGAGGCTGGGCCGGCCCTGGTTGTACGTCGACAGCCGCAGGTCCAGCCCAAGCACATGGAGGCATCGCATCACGCGGTGCATCGATGGCTCCATGCTGTCACCGCGCTCGAAGCGGGACACCCACTCGACGCTGACGCCGGCCTTGGCCGCAAGGGCCCGCTGCGAGAGCCGGCGGTGGCGCCGCGCAAGGGCGAGGGACTCGCCAAGGTCGAAGATGCTCATGCCCTGAGCGTACCTGATCGGCATGCAAGGAACCCCCTGCGACTCAGCCGGCTGCGCGAATTTTCGGACGCCGTCCAGTGGAAATCTTCGATCCGTGGCAGACTCCCATTTGCACGGATTCGATGGGGGAAATGGGATGGCGCAGGTCAAGGGGCTGGGTGGCGAGGCGCCCAAGCGCCACGTCGCGATTGAGGACGACATCGCCGCGGTGCGGGCCGCCCTGCGCGAGGCCGAGGCCTGCACGGACCCCGACGACATCGACGGGATGACGCTCGTCCGGGCGCTCCGGGACAGCCTCGACGGCCTGCTCGCCGAGCAGCGCCGGGCGGCCGAGGCCAAGGCACGGAGGCCGGCATGACCAAGTCTGAGCGCGGCATCCGCCGACAGCTCCGGCGTTCAGGCCTGCCGGCACACGCCATCCCGCGGGCAGCCAGGCGCTTGGCGGCTCAAGCCGACTGCGACGCCTCGGCCGGTACGCTGGAGGCGCTGATCTCCCGCCGGACATGGCGGGAGGGAGATCCTGCGGCTGCGCATGCGGCCAGGTAGGGGGCGGCCATGGGGGCGGAATTCGCCCTCGGGATGCTCGACGCCGGCCGTTGGATCAGCGCCGGGCTGGGCCGTCTCCAGGCTCACGTGAACGGACGGAAGTCCTGAGCCATGCGCATCTACACCGAGACGCCCTTCCGCCTGGCGCCACCCCGGATGGCCGTGGTCCACCCTGAGATAGGGACCGCCTCCTCGCTGCTGGAGGCCCAGCGTGGGGCGTACGATCGCGACGTCGCTCTCATGCGGCACGGCATGCCACGGGAGCTCCTCCCGAACTTCTGGCGCCAGGTCCTGGAGAACCTGGCGACGAAGGAGGCCCGCACCGAGGCGATGCGCCCCTCGATCGGCAAGCCCCTGTCCCGACGCGCCCGGCGTCGCAACCGGGGACGCGTCCGGGTCGCGAAGAACGCCCTGATGCGGAGGTTCACCCCGTCGATGGAGTGGTCCTGGAATAAGAGGGACGCGGCATGACCGAGACAACGACCACCGAGGCAAAGATCGCCGCCGCTCGGGACGCCGTCGACAAGGCGGCCGCCCTGCTGCTCAACCAGGCTGAGGGCCTCGCCATGCTGGCGATGATGGCCCGTCACGCCGAGCGCCCGATGCCCCAGGCGATCGTCCTCAGGATTGTGGGAACGCGATGATCCGGAACTGGCCGGCCGAGCAGGCCTTCTGGTGGAGCGCCGTCGCCGCCGCCACGTTCGCCGGCCACCACGAGGCATTCCGACAGGCTCGCGACGATATGTGGCCGACCCGGCGGGAGGTCGTCCTGCGCGAGGCGGTCGAGGAACTGGTGGGACCGAACGGAGGACCCCCGCCCCCACTCTCGGCGATACCGGAGAAGGTTGGCGGTGTCCGCTTCGCGAGGCGCGTGCACGCGCAGGCCTGGCGGTCGCACCTCGCGGCCAACGCATCGCGGCTGACGCTGGTGAAGGTCACCCCGTGAGGCAGTCCACGATCGACGAGCTCGCCCGGGGGGCAACCCGGACGGTCGAGTGCATCATCGCCGCGGATCCCGGGGACGGCCCGGCCGAGCGGGAGTCCCGGATCCGGGACGCGCTCGCCCGGTGGATCGGGCACACCGTGGAGCGGGAGGCCCGCAACGACCGGCGCCGCGTGGGACGCAGGCAGGCCTAAGGACGGGAACCCTGGACGGGGCGTCGCCAGCCCGCGAGAGTGCCTCAACCTCGGGGGGCAGATGGCGAGACAGGACAAGCGCGCGCGGCTGAAATCGATCGTTACGGACGGGACGATGGCGATCCCGGAGGTCGAGGGAGAGTGGCACCACGACCCCTATCGAACCCTCTGGGTCGAGGTCTCGAACCTCAAGATGGGACAGGCCGTCTCCACGGACTACGGGACCATCAGCCGAACACCTCAGATCTCCGGGATGGCCACGATCCGGAGGGACACCGTCCGGCTCGCGGGATGGGGCGACACCTGCCGGGTCTTGCCCGTGACGATCCGGCCCGCCATCCCCCAGGAGGACGGCAACGGCTACACCCCGTTCACCAGCGTGCTCGGCTTCATCGCCGGTGACTGGGAGTTCAAGAGCGAGGATGCCTGGTTCCTGGAGTGCTGGATCCCCGAGATGGACATGGCCGCGATGCTCGCGGCCTACCGCGCTGGCGAGATGCCGTCGTTCCACCTCGGCGTGAAGCTCGATCTCTGGATCATGAAGGGCGACGAGCACACGCCGCCCGGCTACGGGGTCACCTGGTATCTGGCTCCCCACGCGGACCACGCGAGCGAGAGCCCAGAGGTGGCCCGCGGCACGGTCCGCCATCTCAGCTGGAGCGATGCGCCGCAGCCGAAGGTCGACGAGGATGATGGGGTGCCGGAACAGGGGCCGCCGCCTCAGGCTCCCGCGGATCCCGCCCCCAACCTGGATGCCGCCAACCTCACCGCAGCGATCGACCGCCTGCGCTCCACCGTTCTGCAGGTCGGCCTCGGCATCGGGGTCGCACTGGTGGTCAGCTGGTTCGTCTGACTGAGGGCCGAAACGTCGCGTCCAGGGATCGACTCCCGCACCAATTTGTTCTTCATTCGTTCTCATATGCGAATCAATGGAGGTCCTCGTGGACGAGATGGAGCGGGCCTACATGGAGGCCGCCGACGGCGACGCGAGGGACGCCCTGAGGCGGGCGCCTGGTGACGCCCTGATCGAGATGGCCGAGCTCTCGGGGCAGGTCTCCCGCGGCTTCGTGCGGGCCCAGCGGCCGGCGGACCTGGCGAGGAAGCTGGGTCCGGAGCGCCGGGCCCGGGAGGCCGCCCGCTCCGCCGGCTGACGGGCGGTTAACGGCTCGCCCGCATCATGCGGACATGCCCGACGCCAAACCCGAACCCATCATCGAGACCTTCACCCGGGTCGACGCTCCCCCCGGCGAGATCGTGTTCACGCCCCTGCCGGTTGGCGAGCTCGCCGGGCACGCGCTGTTCCTGGCGTCCCAGCTGTCGAACGTGAACCGGAAGCGCGTGGCCAAGGAGGCCTGCGCGGCCTGGGTCGCAACGTCGGATTGGTTCAGGCGGCAGACGCCGGACGCCCTCGTGGTGTGGTTCAAGCCCGGCCCCCCCGGGTACGACGGCGTGTACCTGACGCCCGAGAAGGGGGCCAAGAAGCTCAAGCCCGCCCCAGCCGTCATCCTGCTGCGCGACGGGGCCTACCGTCTCCTCGACAAGCGGGAGATCGCGGCCGCGGTCGGGCCGCTGCTGGAAGCCCAACCCGAGATCCTCGCGCCGCCGGATCCGGAGGACCTTGAGGATCTCGGCAGGCTCGCCCCCTGACGCAGGATTTAGCCGCCCGCGGGAATCCGGGTGGCCGGCGCCGAAATCCCTCGATCGGCTGAAAACCGTCCATGTGCGACAGCGCACACGAGGTCGGAAATTCCTGGCTTGGGACTGTCCATGGCGCGTGAGAGCGTCGGCCTGCGACCGAATGGCCGGCCCCGTTTCAATCGGGACCGCCGATCGCCTTCCACCCTGCCGGGCCCATCCCGAGCGGAGTTTTAGCCCGTTTCGGGACCAATTACGGGACCACACCCCCAGGAACGCAAAAGGCCACCCGAAGGTGGCCTCTGCTAACGCGCTGTAATCGCGTCCAAATCTGTCCGAGTGAATTGGAGCGGGCGAAGGGATTCGAACCCTCGACCCCAACCTTGGCAAGGTTGTGCTCTACCCCTGAGCTACACCCGCTCACTAGTGCCTGGCCGCCTGAACTTCCGCGCCGGCGGCCCCCGGCGGCGCTCTCTAAACACCATTCCGCCGGGCGACGCAAGCGTCCTTTTTGCGGTTCGTGACGATTCACCAATTCGGGTCCGGCGGGAGGCCCTGGCGGATCTCGCGCAGGCGGGCGCGTGTCGCCCGGGTGGTGCCCTCGGGGAGCGCATCGACGGGGAAGAAGTCGCAGGCTGCGATCTCGCGATCCGGGGTCTTGGCCCCGAGGACCGCGAAGGCCGGCAGCACGAACACCGCGACGTGGTCCCGGGGTGCGGCGGCGTTTCGGTAGAGCCCGTGGAGGCGCAGGGGTGCTTCGGCGACGATCTCCGCCTCCTCGCGGAACTCGCGCTCCATGGCGTCGCTGGCGGTCTCGCCGCGCTCGACGCCGCCGCCGGGCAGGTGCCAGCCGCCGACGTAGGTGTGGCGGACCAGGGCGACGCGGCCTTCGGCGTCGAGAGCCACGCCGCGCACGCCGAGGGTCATGCCCCGGGACGCGAGCGCCCCGAGGTGGAACAGGCGCCGCAGGAACGGCCGGTCGAGGAGCATGGTTGGCGCCGTCAGACGACGTCGAGGGTCATCTCACCCAGGCCGGCAATCGCCGCGACCATGCGCTCGCCGCGCTGGACCGGGCCGACGCCCGAGGGTGTCCCGGTGAAGATCAGATCGCCGGGCTGCAGGGTGAAGTACCGCGACAGGTAGGCGACCTGCTCGGCCACCGACCAGATCATGTCGGCGAGGTCGCCCTGCTGGCGAATCGCGCCGTTCACCGCGAGGGTGATCGACCCTCGCGCCGGATGGCCGATGGCCGAGGCCGGAAACAGGGCGCCGATCGGGCCGGAGCCGTCGGCCGCCTTGCCGAGATCCCACGGCCGCGAGAGTTTCTTGGCGTCGTCCTGAAGGTCGCGCCGGGTCATGTCGAGACCGATCGCGTAGCCGTAGACGTGGTCGAGGGCACTCTCCACCGGGATGTCGCTGCCGCCGCCGGCGAGAGCGGCCACCAGCTCGACCTCGAAATGGTAGTTCTGCGTCTGGGGCGGATAGGCGTGCGGCGCCGGCGCCGGCCCGACGATCTGCAGGGCGTCGGCGGGCTTCATGAAGAAGAACGGCGGCTCACGGTCGGGATCGGCCCCCATTTCGCGGGCATGGGCGGCGTAGTTGCGCCCGACGCAGTAGACCCGGCGGACGGGGAACAGGTCGCTGCTGCCGGCGATCGGCAGGGCGATGCGGGGCGGGTTCTGGATGACGGAGAGCATCGCAACCTCTGCGGTGGGGCGCCCTGATCCGGGCGCTTGGCCGTCCCGGGCGTGGGGTAGGGTTGTAAGGCGTGCGGGGGCCTGCGCCATCCCGGCGCTTGCACGGCCCGCGCCCTGGTCTACAAAATTTCGCTGATGATGCCGCCAGCCCTCACCCACGATACGCTGCTGAGCGCCCTGCGCGACGGGCTCGGCGCGCGGCACGTGCTGACCGAGCCGGCCGATCTCGCCCCCTACCTGTCCGAGAGCCGCAAGCTGTTCACCGGCTCGGCGCTCGCGGTTTTGCGCCCGGGCAGCACCGAGGAGGTCGCGTTCGCGGTCCGCGCCTGCACCCAGGCCGGCATCGCGGTGGTGCCGCTCGGCGGCAATACCGGGCTCACCGGGGCCGGGATCCCGCAGGGCGGCGTGGTCCTGTCGCTGGAGCGGATGAACCGCCTGCGCGCGCTCGATCCGGTGGATTCGACCATTACGGTCGAGGCCGGGATGATCCTCTCGGAGGTGCAGGATGCGGCCGAGCGGGCCGGCCTGCTGTTCCCGCTGTCCTACGCGTCGCGGGGCTCCGCCCGCATCGGCGGCGGCATCGCCACCAATGCCGGCGGCATCGCGGTGCTGGCCTACGGCAACGCGCGGGATCTCGTCCTCGGGCTGGAGGTGGTGCTGGCCGACGGGCGGGTGTGGAACGGGCTGAAGGCGCTCCGGAAGGACAATGCCGGCTACGACCTCAAGCAGCTGTTCATCGGCTCCGAGGGGACGCTGGGCATCGTCACCGCGGCGGTGCTGAAGCTGTTTCCGCGGCCCCGCTCCACCAGCGTCGCCTTCGTGGGCCTGGATTCGGCGCGCGCCGCCCTCGACCTCTTCGTGGCCCTGCGGACCCGGATGGACCGCGACCTCACGGCCTTCGAATACCTGCCGCCCTTCGCCCTGGAGATCGTGCTCCGCCACGTCCCTGGGACGGTCCGGCCGCTCTCCGGGGACCATGGAGCCTACGCGCTGATCGAGGTCTCCTCCGCGCGGCCCGACGCCGACACGCGGGCCGAGCTGGAAGCCGCCCTCGGCGATGCGCTGGAATCCGGGGTGATCGCGGACGCGACCATCGCGGCGAGCAGCGCCCAGAACACGGCGCTCTGGAGCCTGCGGGAGGGCGTGCCCGAGGCTCAGACCCGGGAGGGTGCCTCGATCAAGCATGACGTGTCGGTGCCGCTCTCCAAGCTGCCCGATTTCCTGGAGCGGGCCAGCGCGGCCTGCATCGCGGCGATGCCCGGCCTGCGCCCCTGCGGCTTCGGGCATTTCGGTGACGGCAACATCCACTTCAACCTGACCCAGCCGGCCGCCATGGACCGCGCGGCGTTCCTGGCGGAATGGGGCCGGTTCAACCGGATCGTCCACGACATCGTACACGCGCTCGGCGGCTCGATCGCGGCCGAGCATGGCGTCGGGCTGATCAAGCGCGACGAGCTCGCGCATTACGGCGACCCGGTCGGGCTCGACCTGATGCGCCGGGTGAAGGCGGCCCTCGACCCGGCGGACCGGATGAATCCCGGAAAAGTTCTTCCACATCCGAACCGGACGCCGCCGGCTGTGGCGTAGGGCGCCTGGTGGGGTCAGGTTTCGGCCTCGTCAAAACTCCGTCGGAGCAGCATTGGCCAGCTGCCAAACAGACCCGACAGCCGATAGGAATTCAACTTCACCGGCCTGCGCAACATCTGTGCGCAAGTGTCAGCCTCGCCCGGATCGTCACTTCATCGATCGAAATCGAGTTGAACGGAGTCGTGCGCGAAAATTGCCAAAACGCATGACAAGAGTGCCAGGATCAGCGCTCGTAACTATATTATATCAAAGACGTCGGCCGACAACGCAGCGGCAAAACTTTACGGTAGAGGTGCGCCTGAGTGATGTGCAAGGATCGTGATGCCCCCCTACGATGGCACTCATGATCGGAAGCACAGGCAAAGCATGCGTCACGGATCGGCGTGGTGTCGTTCAGACGATGTCAGTCAAACGATCGTCCACAGGCCCAATGCCAAAAAGGCCCGCACGATGAGCCACGAGCCGAGGCGCAGAAAGATTGTTCCTGCCCTGACCCAGCTCAAGCGCTTTTGCATTGGCGCTGTGTCTTCCATCAACCAGTGAGCATAGTCCAAGACGACTGGGCCCGCCAAGGACCGGAAACCATCATGGATGGCACTCAATAAACGACGTGGAAGCAGCTGTGCGAGTCAGCCACGTTCAGCGATCATAGATTCGGCAAAATTGACGAGCAGAGTCCGATTTGAGATCATGAAACTTGCCGGCATTTGCCTTTAATTCTTGATAGAATGCTATAATATTAATGAACATGAATTTTTTGACGATTACTCATAATATTTAGGAAATATATTTATGAAAAATAAGAACGCCTTCGCGATTTCTCTAGCCGTACTACTTTCTACGCCGTCGCCGTCTTTTGCCGACCCTCACAATGGTGAGCGCATTTTCTTGAATCGCTGCGCCATGTGTCACGGCAGGGACATGACAGGCACCGGACCTCTAGCCGATAAGAGCGATCCACCAACACCAAACCTTACGAAACCAGAATTCAAGAAGCGTCTCCACGATTATCCCGGTGTCATCGTATCGTCGATCATACTCCGCGCAAACGGCGATCTCATTCCCAGAACCCTGCGCGAAAATGGCGTGGCTCTGCCGGGCTTCGCATGGACAGTGAAGGATTTCCGCGACTTGAACGAATATATGATTAACGTCATCTCAAAGAGCAAATGATCAACCGCCGTCGACTTTTGGATTACCAATATATGGAACCAAATTTTGCGGAATAGAATAAAACTTTATCGGTCTCCAGCCAAATATTGACGTCGGATCGGGCAATGCTGCGATAGATTTCAAGGGCTTTCTTGCTTTCGGCAAAGCCATCGACACCCGCAAATCGAACCGTCGCCGACGCACGTTTCGCAGCGTCTGAGGTCAGCTATGCCGCAGACTCGGACGAGCGGGCCGCGCGCATCCAACATGAGACCCGGCAACAGACGATGGCGATCCTATCGCGGCTACCCGTACCCGCGTCGCCCTGTCGGGTCTGATGCGCGCCGAGCGGCGCCACGGCGTCTTCGAGAACGTCGTCGCCCATCACGAGCCTGGAGGACGCGGGCATGGTCGTGTTGGCGTCAGAGGCGCGCCAGCACAAGCACGGGCGGCGGATTGCGATCCCATGCTGTTGCGGAGCGGGCGCGCGCCCCGGGTTTACGCCTGCGACCAGGAGATGGGCTTCGTACCGGGCCTGCGGGTCGGGTTAGCGGCCTCGGCCGTCCCGCGATGCATCACCGCCTCGTCTCCAGCGCTGTCCTCAAGGGGGCGTCAGGCGTCCGGTTCGAGCCGTGCGTGCCACGGCACGTTTGGACACTGTCGATCACGTCTCGGAATGAGGCGATAAAATTTGTGCGGCGCGCCATAATTCGGCACGGCGGCGGGTGCAGGAGTTGCCGCAACGGCACGGTTCGTCGCCGCCGGGCTGGGCGTTAAGCGACTGCTAACGCTTCGGGCCGACCCTTATTACAGACACCGGGGACACCCGCGCCCGCCCAGGCATGGTCTTTGCTCAGGAACCATTCATCTCGCATGTGCGAGACAAATGATGAGCCGTCCACCGACAGACAGCCTTTTCCCTTTTCTGGAGACCGACGGAATGCCTACCTCCCAGGCCCGTGTGCAGACCACCGAGGCGAGCCGCTACCTGCAGCAGCTGTGCCGGCACTGGAGCCACAAGTTCAAGGTCGAGGCGACCCCCGAGCACGGCACCGTGCCGTTCGGTGAGGATCGCGTCTGCACCTTCGATGCCGAGCCCGACGCCCTGGTGATGCGCATCGACAGTGCCGACCCGGTGAACCTCACCCGGCTCGAGAACGTGGTCGCCGACCACCTCGCCCGTTTCGCCTTCCGCGAAAGCCTCGGCGACATCCGCTGGTCCCGCGCCGCCTGATTCTCGGGGTGATGGTGGCGATGCGCTGAAGCGCGCCGACCCGTCACGCTCGGGTGCGTTCGGAAACAGACCGGGCGGCCTCTTTCGTCCCTCGAAGATCCCACGGCCGTCTGCTGGCGTAGGCTTTGCAACCGGATCGGGCCGCGCGCAGTGGCGTCGGCAACCCCGGGATACGAGCGGACGACAGCATGAAGCGACGTACCCTGCTGCAAGGCGCCGGCGCCCTGATCGCGGGCGCGGTGGCACGCCCCGCCCTGGTGCGGGCGGCCTCGGACACCACGCTGCGCTTCGTGCCTTACGCCGATCTGGCGCTCCTCGATCCGATCATCACCACCAACTACGTCACGCGCACGCACGCGCTGATGGTGTTCGACACCCTCTACAGCCTCGACGCATCCTACCGCGCCCAACCGCAGATGGTGGCGGGCCACGACGTGTCGCCGGACGGGCTGACCTGGCGCCTGACCCTGCGGGATGGTTTGCGCTTCCACGACGGCACGCCGGTGCTCGCCCGCGACGTCGTCGCGAGCCTCAAGCGCTGGTCCCAGCGCGATGCTTTCGGGAGCGCTCTGTTCGCCACGGTGGACGAGCTCTCCGCCCCCTCCGACACGCTGGTACAGTTCCGGCTCAAGCGGCCGTTCCCGCTCCTGCCGGACGCCCTGGCGAAACCGACCTCCTACCTGCCGGTGATCATGCCGGAACGCCTCAGCGCGACGCCGGCCACCCAGGCCGTCTCGGAGATCGTCGGCAGCGGCCCCTACCGCTACGCGGCCGCCGAGCGGGTACCGGGCTCGCTCAACGTCTACCGCAAGTTCGAGGATTACCGACCGCGCCCGGACGGCAGCGCCAGCTTCACAGCCGGTCCCCGGATCGCGCATTTCGACCGGATCGAGTGGCGCACGATTCCCGACGGCGCCACCGCGGCCGGCGCTTTGCGCTCCGGCGAAATCGACTGGTGGGAGCAGCCCCTGGTCGATCTGGTGCCCGACCTGCTGCGCCAGAAGGATGTGCGCGTCGAGCTCGTGGAGAGCGCCGGGCTGATCGGCCAGATCCGCCTCAACCACACCCTGCCACCCTTCGACAATCCGAAGATCAGCCATGCGCTGCTATCGGCGGTGGACCAGACGGAGATGATGGACGCGGTGGCCGGCAGCGATCCGACGATCCGGCGCGGCCCGGTCGGCATCTTCACCGCCGGCGGCCCGATGGCGTCCGATGCCGGCATGGGCGTGCTTACCGGCAAGCGCGACCTCGCCGCCGCCAGGCGGGCGCTGGCGGAGGCCGGCTACAACGGCGAGAAAATCGTGCTGCTCGCCGGCACCGACGTGCCGCGGATCAACGCGGTCTGCGAGGTGATGGCCGATCTCTGCCGCAAGCTTGGGATGAATCTCGACGTGGTGGCCACCGATTGGGGCACGGTGAACCAGCGCATCCTCAGCGCGAAGCCCCTGGACCAGGGCGGCTGGTCGATGTTCGGCATCTTCTCCGGCGGCCTCGACATGATCTCGCCGGCCTTTCACCTGGCCGTCCGTGGCAACGGCCGCGCCGGCGTCCCGAGCTGGCTCACCGACGCGCCGCTCGAAGAGTTGCGCAGCGCCTGGTTCGCCGCCCCCGACCTCGACGGACAGAAGGCGCTGGTGGCCAAGATCCAGGCCCGCGCCCTGGAAGTCGGCGCCTACATTCCCTGCGGCCAGTATTTCCAGCCCACCGCTTACCGCCGCGACCTGGAGGGCATGCTGACCGGCCTGCCGATCTTCTGGAACCTCCGCCGGTCGGCCTGAGCGCTCAGCCGATCGCCATCAGGCTGGCATTGCCGCCTGCGGCCGCGGTGTTGATCGCGGTCGCGCGCTCCTCGACGAGGCCCGGCAGTGCGTAGAGGTCGCCGTTCGCGAGGGCCTCGGGTGTGCGGCCCTGGACCTGCCGGATCGGCCCAGGCCGCGCGGCCAGGACGCGATTCAGGGCCCGCAAGGCAGTCGTATCGCCCTCGAACAGCACCGCCTCCAGATCGCCGGCCCGTTCGAGATCGGCCGCCCGCGCGATCCGGGCGCCGAGGTCGGCCGGCAGGTCGCGGAGGCTATCGACGCCGGGGTCGGAGCCGATCACCACCGCGTGGTTGCCGGTTGCCAGGATCGCGCCGAGCTGGAGCAGCAGCCCGGTCTCCGTCGCCGCGACCGCCGCGACGCGTCCCCGCGGATGCAGCCCGTACAGGTTGCGCTCGCCGACCGGCCCGGCCAGCTCGACCTCGGCACGCTGCGGAAAGCGCTCGGCGGCGAGCCGATCCGCGAGCGGTCCGTGCCCGCGCGCGCGCAGCCAGTCGGCGTAGCGGCGGCTCAGATCCTCGTCGCCCGTCAGCCCGTCGAGGGCGGCGGCCGGCGGGCGCTTCAGCAGGCGGCCGAGATAGAGCGGGCCGCCGGCCTTCGGCCCGGTGCCGGACAGGCCGGATCCGCCGAACGGCTGCACGCCGACCACCGCACCGATGACGGTGCGATTCACGTAGCGGTTGCCGGCTGCAACGCGTGCGAGAACCCGGTCCGCGGTCTCGTCGATGCGGGTGTGGAGGCCGAAGGTGAGGCCGTAGCCGGTGGCATCGATGTCGGGCAGCAGCCGGTCGAGGTCCTGGCGGGCATAGCGCAGGACGTGCAGCACCGGCCCGAACACCTCGCGCTCGACATCGGCGACGCGGTCGATCGCGATGAGCGTCGGCGGCGCGAAGGCGCCGAAGGCCGCCGCGTCCGGGAGCGGAACCTGGTGAACCGCAAACCCGCGCGCACGCATCGCGGCGACATGCCCGTCGATGCGCTCGGCCGCGGCCCGGGTGATCACCGGGCCGACATCGACCGCCATCCCGCGCGGATCGCCGACCACCAATTCGCCCATGGCGCTCTGAAGCATCGCGAGTGTGCGGTCGGCGATCTCGTGCTGCAGGCACAGGATGCGCAGGGCCGAGCAGCGTTGGCCGGCGGAATCGAAGGCCGAGGCGATCACGTCGGCGACGACCTGCTCGGCGAGGGCGGAGGAATCGACCACCATGGCGTTCTGGCCGCCGGTCTCGGCGATGAGCGCGACGGGCTCGCCGTCCCGGGTCAGGCGCTCGGCGAGGCGGCCCTGGATGGTCTTGGCGACGGCGGTCGAGCCAGTGAACATCACCCCCTGCACCCGCGCGTCGCCGATGAGCGCCGCGCCGACCTCGCCCGGCCCGGGCAGGAATTGCAGCGCATCTTCCGGGACGCCGGCCGCGTGCAGCACCCGGATCGCCTCGGCGGCGATCAGCGGCGTCTCGCCGGCGGGCTTGGCCAGGACCGGATTGCCGGCGGCCAGCGCCGCCGCGACCTGCCCGACGAAGATCGCCAGGGGGAAATTCCAGGGTGCGATGCAGACCACCGGGCCCAGGGGGGCCTGCGTCCCGTCGAGCGTCCGCTCCGCCTCGGCCGCGTAGTAGCGCAGGAAATCAACCGCCTCGCGGACCTCCGCCACGGCGTTGGCGTAGGACTTTCCGGCCTCGCGCACGATCAGCCCGAGCAGCGCCGGCATCCGGGCTTCCAGGGCGTCGGAGGCCTTGCGCAGCGCGGCGGCGCGGGTCTTCGGCGCCGTCGCACCCCAGGCCTCGGCGGACGCGTCCGCCCGGGCGAGCGCAGCGTCGATCTCGGCGGGCGATGCGGCCCGGACCGTTCCAACGCGGTCCCGGTGGTCGGCCGGATTGCGGACCGGCGTGTCGGCCGAATCCGGGTCGGCCCCGGAGGGCACGGCCCGCCATTCCGTTCGGCCGCTCTCGGCCAGATGATCGGCGAGCCGCGCCAGCGCGGCCTCGTCGGCGAGGTCGAGGCCGGCGGCATTGGCGCGGCTCGGACCGTAGAGGTCGCGAGGCAGCGCGATGCGGGCGTGCGGTGCGCCCGGGATCGGCATTGCCGCGACCGCGGCGACCGGATCGGCGATCAGGTCCGCCACGGGCACGGAGGCGTCGCCGACGCGATTCACGAAGGAGGAGTTGGCGCCGTTCTCCAGGAGCCGCCGGACCAGATAGGCGAGCAGGGTCTCGTGGGTGCCGACAGGCGCGTAGATCCGACACGGCCGGCCGAGCTTGTCGGGACCGACAACCGCCTCGTAGAGCGGCTCGCCCATCCCGTGCAGGCACTGGAACTCGTACTGGCCGACCCAGAATTCCGGCCCCGCCATCTCGACGATGCTGGCGAGCGTCTGGGCGTTGTGGGTGGCGAATTGCGGGAAGACCGCGTCCGGTGCGGCCAGCAGCGTCCGCGCGCAAGCGAGGTAGGACACGTCGGTATGCAGCTTGCGGGTGAAGACCGGGAAGCCTTCGAGCCCGTCCACCTGCGCGCGCTTGATCTCGCTGTCCCAGTAGGCCCCCTTCACCAGGCGGATCATCAGCCGGCGCCGGCTGCGCCGGGCGAGGTCGACGAGCACGTCGATCGCGAACGGGCAGCGCTTGCCGTAGGCCTGCACGACGAAGCCGAGCCCGTCCCAGCCGGCGAGATCCGGATCGAAGGCCAGGGTTTCGAGGATGTCGAGGGACAGATCGAGCCGGTCCGCCTCCTCGGCGTCGATGTTGAGGCCGATGTCGTAGCGCCGGGCCAGGCGCGCCAGGCCGAGGACCCGGGGCGCCAGCTCGGCCATCACCCGCCCGCGCTGGGACCGGGTGTAGCGCGGATGGAGCGCCGACAGCTTGATCGAGATGCCGGGCCCCCGAAGGATCCCCCGCCCGGCCGAGGCCTCGCCGATGGCCCGGATCGCCTCTTCGTAGGATCGTAGATACCGCTCCGCATCCTCGGAGGTGAACGCCGCCTCGCCGAGCATGTCGTAGGAATAGGTGAACCCCTTCGCCTCCATGCGCTTCGCGTTGCGCAGGGCCTCGGCGATGTCGCGCCCGGTGACGAACTGCTCGCCCATCAGCCGCATGGCGAGGTCCACCGCCTTGCGGATCAGCGGCTCGCCGCCGCGCCCGATCAGACGGGTGAGCGCCGCCGAGAGGCCGGTCTCGCTACGCGTGGCCGCGAGCCTTCCGGTGACCAGCAGGCCCCAGGTCGCCGCATTCACGAAGGGCGACGGGCTGTGGCCGAGATGCGCCGCCCAGTCGCCGCCGGCGATCTTGTCCCGGATCAGCGCGTCGCGGGTGGCGGCATCGGGGATGCGCAGCAGCGCTTCCGCCAGACACATCAGCGCCACGCCCTCCTGGCTCGACAGAGCGTATTCGTGGATCAGCCCCTCGACGCCGCCGTGCCGGGTCTGGCGGCGCAGGGCCTCGATCAGGTGTCGGGCGGTCTCGGCGACGCGAGCGGCCGCCTCGGGCGGCAGGCGCGCGCGGTCGAGGAGCGGCGCGATACAGTCCGGCTCGGGCCGGCGGCAGGCGGCGACCATGGCAGCCCGGAGGGGCGACAGAGGGATGGTCTCCGCCGCGAAGGCTGCGAACGGATGGCCGCCCACGTCGACGGACGGGTGGGGATGGCCGGATCCGGACATGGTACGCCTCTCGGGGTTGCGCGACGGCTCACACCGTCACCCCAGGCTACATGGTCTGCCGTCCTTGTTCAGGCCTTGTCTGCCAATTCCCGAGCCGGGTGTAGCGCCGGTTAGCCGATCCTGCACGGCGCAGTAGGGGCGTCGTTCGGGACGCGTCCTACGGACGCTTGGCCTGCGCGGCCTCGATCGCATCGGTGAGCACGGTCTGGACGCCTTCGCGACGCAGCGTCGATGTCGGGATCACCACGGTGTCGGCGCAGGCTTGCACCACATGAGCCAGATCGAACTGGACGGCGAGCCCGCCCGCCTCGGCATCGGGCCATATGGTCATGGCGGGCGGTTCGCCGGAGACGGTCTCGGTCACCGCATCGCGGCACGCCTTATCGTCCGCGTTCGCCTTCGTCTTGCCGGTCTCGGGGCGGTAGGCCTTGAGGTACAGGGCGTGCAGCCGCTCGGACGACAGGGTCACCATCTTGGTCTCGTCGGCCTGGGTCGCCAGCGCGACCTTGCCGGTCAGCGCGGGTGGCAGCAGCGTCGTCCAATCCACCGGCGTGCCGGTGGTGAGATCGTAGACGATCACCGTCGTGCCGGTGTTCGGATGGGCACCGCCGCAATAGGTACCGTCGTTGATCTCGAAGCTGAGGAAGCGGGGACCGTGCATGGCCGTGCGGACGCCCCGCTCCCACGAACTGTTCGCACCGCCCTCGGCCTTGCAGCTCTTCGCCGCCTTGCGGACCTGTGCGTCGAGGCGCCTGAGCGCGGCATTGATCCGCCGCTCCGCATCGTCGACCGGGTCGACGATCTGCGGAAAGGCGTCGATGCCCGGTCCGACCTGAGCCGCCTGCATCTGCACGATCCGGTCGGCGGCGTTCGCCGGCACACCGGTGGCGACGAGCAAGACCCCGAACGCCGCAAGCCGAAGACGCACCTTCATCGATCGCTCCCACGCATCCCACGCGCCCCATTTGCGGCGTCTCGGACCGCCAAATCCCGATCCGATCCTGCCTCAGGACCGCCTTCGCGACGCTCAATCCGTCACAGGCCGCCGATCTAACGGATCGGCGGAGAACGCCATGTCTCGCAGCGCACGGCAGACCGGACGCGCAACGGTGGGGCCGGGACGAACCGTGTTCGACGAGCGCCCGTCGGAGGCCGCCCCTGCCGATGCATACGCCCGCCATGGTACAGGGCCAGCCATGACCGCGATCCTGATCTACGGCGCCACCGGATACACCGGCACGCTGCTCGCCGAACACGCGCGTACGCAAGGCCTGCATCCGGTCCTGGCCGGGCGCGATCCCGACAAGCTCCGGCCACTGGCCGCCCGCCTCGGGCTCGATTGGCGCGCCGCGCCCCTCGATGATCCGGGCCGGCTGCGCGCGATGCTCGCCGGCATCGCCGCGGTGATCCACGCGGCCGGACCGTTCTCCAAGACGGCCCAACCCATGGCCGAGGCCTGCCTCGCCGCGGGGGCGCATTACGTCGACATCACCGGCGAGATCGACGTGCTCGAATCACTGGCCGCCCGGGATGCGGACGCGAAGGCCGCCGGCATCGTCCTTCTCCCGGCAGCCGGGTTCGACGTGGTGCCGAGCGATTGCCTCGCCGCCCATGTGGCGAACCGGCTGCCCGGCGCCACGCATCTGCGGATCTCCATCGGCGGCTTCGGCGGCTTCAGCCGGGGGACGGCCCGCACCATGGTCGAGGGCATCGCCTGGGGGACGCGGATCCGCCGAGACGGCCATATCGTCGAATTGCCGAGCCCGCCCCGCGGCAGCGCCGATTTCGGCCGTGGCGCCCGGCGCACCGTGGGGCTCGGTTGGGGCGACGTCTCGAGCGCGTGGTACTCGACGCGGGTGCCCAACATCGAGGTCTATTTCGAGGCCTTCCCGGCCATGGCCGCAGCCGCGGGCCTGCCGGCCGGCCTGCGCCGGATCATCGCCGGCGGGACCGCGCAGCGGCTGATCAACCGCGGCATCGACCGACTGCCGCCGGGACCCTCCGAGACGGCGCGGGCGACGGCGCGCAGCACCTTCCTGGCCGAGGCCTGGGACGGGTCCGGTCATCGCGCGGCAAGCCGCATGGAGACCCCCGAGGGCTACACGCTGACGGTCCTGACCGCGCTTGAGACCGCCCGGCGTGTCGCGTCGGGCGCGGTGCCGGCCGGGTTCCACACGCCCGTCACCGCCTTCGGACCGGATTTTATTTTGGGGTTTCCGAACGTCGTGCGGACGGATCTCTGATCCTCCCGTCATTGCGAGCGCAGCGAAGCAACC
>NZ_JAKSYN010000103.1:0-11942 GCF_022829565.1 Methylobacterium sp. J-001 | reverse complement strand
CACTAGCCAAGGGCCACTACTTTACCCGACCTGTTCGCCTTGGAGCCGGCCGTACGCGTTTCGCCCGCCGTAATAGCTCTGTCCTGAGATCTCCGCATCCTTGCACGCTAGCGCTAAACTCTTGCCCTGGGCCGTATGCACCTCGATCTGCCGCCGCTTCAGCACCACCTGCTCAGCGCTCGTCTTTTGACCTCGCCGTATGTCCGACTCCTTCGCTCCTGGCTGCTCATCTCACTCAGTCCGGTCCAAAGCCAGCCGGTCAGGTCACTCGACCGTATCGGCTGTGGCGAGCCGCCCGGTTGTTCACCGAAGACGCTCAAGGCGATGCTCGACGCCGGCCTGATCGTCGACACCGGTGGTGAGGTTCGGCGCAACGCACTCGGGGCCTACACGGTGCCATCCTACGGCATGCCGATCGCGGTTCACTACCAGTGGTGCAGCGCCGTCGCGTTCACCGACGAGGAGATGGAGGCGTTCGAAGCCAAACTGGAGGCCCAGGCATGAGCCAGCCCGCAACCCCTATCGAGGCTGCCGCCGACGCCCTGCTGCGCATCGTCGTGACCGGCGAGCGGGAGCGCAGCGCCGCCGTCAATCCCGACTGGCAGAAGGGGCGGCCCTGGACCGACACCCTGGCGCCGGCCGCCACCGACGCCCTCGACGTGGCAGGCCTCGCCGCGGACCCGATCGGCACCGCTTGCCGGGCCGAACTGCGCCGGATCGGCCATGCCCTGCGCGCCGCCAACCCGAGCGAGGACTTCACCGCCCTGGAGGTGGAGATCGCCGAGATGGATCCGACGCACGCCGGCTGGCGCGCGATCGTGCTGGAGATGGCATGGCACGGGATCGGAGGGCCGACGCCCTAAGCCTGCTGGGCGACAGCTGAGATCAGTAGCCGCCGTAGAACCGGCGCGGGCCGTCGTAGCCACCATAGTAGCCGCGGGGTCCGCGGTCATAGCCGCCACCGTATCCGTAGCCCGGGCCACCGCCGTAGTAGCCACGAGGACCGCCATAGCCCCAGCCGCGATCGTTGGGACGGCAACGGCCCCACGGGTTCGGGTGAAAGCCGGGACCGCAGCCGCCTGCCACGTGTTCGACCAGGGTTTCGCCGGCAGGCGGGCTGTAGCTGAACGGGGCCGCGTTCGCCGTCGTGGCTGCGGCAAGCCCAACCGCGATCACCGCAGCCGCCCCGAGCGCCTTCGAGCGTATCATGTCATGACCCTCTGAAACCATCGGATCGGACTTGCCGGACCGGATGTGGCCAGGATGTGACCGGCGCCCTGAACCAGTTCTGGTCGGCTCGTTCATCAATCCGTCGGTGCGTGGGCGCGAGTGAGGCTTCTACCAACCAAGCCCAAGTCCCTTGGCCCGCGCGTTAGGCCTCGCCTCACGCAGCAGTGCCACCAAGGTATCGAAAGCGCCTAGCGCCTGATTTCGAACGCTGGCGGGGCCCGGATCGCCCTGGTTCAGCTCGGCCGCCAGCTCCGCTGAGGCGGATAAGGCCTTCGCAAGCCCCTGTTCGATCGGGGGCATCATCACGACCCGGCGCCAGAGGCTTGCAGCGGCGTTGGCCGCTACAGTCCTAACATTCTCTCCCATGCCAGCGGCCGCCGTTTCTAAGACGCCGCCCCAGGGACGCAGGATGAGTGCGAGCGGGGCAGGAAGCTCGGATACATCGACCATAATCGGCATCTGTCGGCCGCCTGTTCTGTTTTTCAGGCTGAATACAGCCTGGAACAGTCTAAACCCGCATCCGGATGGAGTGTATCCAGGGATAGATGCCTGATTGATATCGACGAGTACGTAGTTCGTGGCGGGATTGGGCCCGGGCGAGGACAGGGCATCGCTGTGTCGGCCGAGACGGCGGTGGGCGAGCGCGCTACACCGCTGGAACAACCGAACCACCGGAGCCAGTTTTGTCCTCACCCCTTGAGAACGTCCTGCTCGAAGAGCTGCGCGACCTGACCGTCCGAGTAGATGTCCTGCAGAGGACGTTGGGGACCGCCATCTCGCTGATGAACGCGAAGCAGCGCGAGACCATCATCGAGGCGCTCGCCCAGGGCTTGAAGATGACTGGCAGCGAGGATCCGCGCGGCGTCACTGGGCCGGCAGTGAAGGAGCTGATGGACTACGCTCTGTTGCCCGCCTACGCAGCGGAGGGGCGATCAGAGGACGCCTGAGCGTGGCTAGCACATAGCTCAGCATCAAGAGCGTGGGCGCCTCAACGGAGCCTATCTCGTAGGTGGGCTGGCCCTGGTCGCGGCGCCCCTGACTCAAGCTCAATAGCCGTCGTGATGTTGCTGCCGGCTTTGCCTACCAGCCGAGCCCTAGTTCTCTCGTGACTGCGTCGGGCTCCGCCTCTTGCAGCCACACGATCAACTCACTGAGTGCCGCCGAGGCATCGGCACGCAGACGCTCGATATCTGCCCGCCGTTCATCCAGCGCGCTAGCCAGGACGTCGGTCGCCATCCGAGCCTGCACGAGTGCGTGATCCAGTAGGGGCGTCGGTATGATCCGTCGTCGGATGCCGGCGGAAGCGCTCGCGGCCGCCGCGAACAAGTGCTCGCCCATGCCATTGGTCGCCGTCTCAACGGCGCTGATCCACGGCCGCAATCCGATGGCAAGCGTCGA
This sequence comes from Methylobacterium sp. J-001, assembly GCF_022829565.1. Lineage (NCBI taxonomy): Bacteria > Pseudomonadati > Pseudomonadota > Alphaproteobacteria > Hyphomicrobiales > Methylobacteriaceae > Methylobacterium > Methylobacterium sp. J-001. The sequence goes on along the minus strand of NZ_JAKSYN010000103.1, from coordinate 9,314 downwards.
CGGGAGACTATCCGTGCGGGGGGTATACAGCGTGATCCTCGTCGTTCGCGTCAGTCGATGACGAACTAGGGCAGGGCGGCCCGCAACAGGCTCGACCTTTGTGCTGACCATGCTGCGCTCAACTTTTTTCCGATGGCACCTGGGACCGGATGTCCGCCAGATCGATTGGCTATCGTGAAACTTCATAGCCAATGCTATCTATGATCCCGAATGTGGCTGTTTCTTCCCTCTTGTTTGCAGCCAACTCAGCCTTGAGACCCGAGCATGCCAGGCCAAGGAAGACCATTCACCGAGGGCCAGTCCGGCAACCCAGCAGGTCGCCCCCGCGGCTCCCGCAACCGCTCCACGTTGGCCCTGGAGGCCATCTTTGAGGGCGAGGCCGAGGCGCTGTCCCGCAAGGCCATTGAGCAGGCGCTCGCCGGCGACGGCGGGGCGATGAAGCTGTGCCTCGACCGGCTGCTGTCCCCTCGCCGGGACCGCTCCATCACCTTCGACTTGCCGGTGATCGAGACCGCAGCCGATCTGCCCATGGCGACCGCTGCCCTGCTCCGGGCGGTGTCCTCGGGCGAGATCACGCCGTCCGAAGCGGCCGACGTCGGCAAGGCCGTGTCCGCTCACATCGAGGCGATCACCGCTGCCGACCTGCACCACCGCCTGGCAGCCCTGGAGGGACAGAGCGCATGAGGATCAAGGAGATCGAAGCGAAGATCGCCAAGCTGGAGGCGAGCCCCCGGTTCAGCGGCTTGGCCCGCCTGTCCGATGCGGAGCTCGACCGGCAGATCGTGCTCGGCCTGAACGAGATGGTGACAGAGTGGCCGTCGTTCGGCGCCATGGTGCTAGGCCTGGAGGCGTCCCCTCACCCGGCCGACAAGAAACTGGCTGGCCAGATCGAGGCGTTCATCGCCGATTGGCAGGCGCAGCAGCGACAGAAGGCGGTGTAGTAGGGCTGATGCTCACACCGACTGGCAGCGTTAGGTCGCACAGGGCTGGGGCGGCTCTCAAGCAACGGCGTGCTCTGTCTCATTCGTCCAGAGCTGAGCCCTCACAAGCGGGCGGCGCGGTTTGTCACCGAGCACTGAATAGCAGAGACCTCTATTAACGATTTAGTATGATTGCGAAAGTATGAGGGTTTATAGTTTGAGGTGGTGTCATGCGTGTTCTGCTTATCGAAGACGATGCCACCGTAGCGCAGAGCATCGAGTTGATGCTCAAGTCCGAGAGTTTCGTCACCTACACCACCGACCTCGGTGAGGAGGGTATCGATCTCGGCAAGCTCTACGATTACGACATCATACTCCTCGATCTGAACCTACCCGATATGTCGGGCTACGAGGTCCTGCGGAACCTGCGTGTAGCCAAAATTCAGACGCCGATCCTCGTCCTGTCCGGCATGGCCAGCATCGAGGACAAAGTGAAAGGCCTGGGCTTCGGGGCCGACGACTACCTGACCAAGCCGTTCCACAAAGACGAGCTGATCGCGCGGATCCACGCCATCGTGCGTCGCTCGAAGGGCCACGCCCAGTCGGTGATCACCATTGACGATCTGGTCGTGAACCTCGACCAGAAGACCGTCGAGGTTGGCGGTGCCCGGGTCAATCTCACAGGTAAGGAGTACCAGATGCTGGAACTCCTGGCCCTCAGGAAAGGCACCACGCTCACCAAGGAGATGTTCCTGAACCATCTCTACGGCGGTATGGACGAGCCCGAGCTGAAGATCATCGACGTATTCATCTGCAAGCTGCGCAAGAAGATCGCCAATGCCAGCCAGGGCAAGAACTACATTGAGACCGTATGGGGTCGTGGTTACGTGATGCGTGACGGCGCGACCGAAATGCGAGCTATGGCGGGCTGATATTTTCTAATACGTTGATCGGAAAGTCTCAAATCATATTGATTTCTTGATTTATTCGGTACAAGTGTTCTGCTTCACTCAAGCAGGTGCCCCGTGGACCAAAACACAGAGACGAACGCCGCCCAGCCCGTCGATTTCATCGAACTGACAGCCGACATCGTCTCGGCCTACGTGTCGAAAAATTCGGTTCGGCCCAGTGACATGCCGGAGCTGCTTGCCAGCGTGCATGCTGCGATTGCCGGGCTGAACCATGCGAGCGCTCCCGAAGCCCCGGCGGTCGACAAGCCTACGCCTGCGCAGATCCGGAAGTCGATTACCCCGGACGCGCTGATCAGTTTCGTCGACGGTAAGCCGTATAAGACCCTGAAGCGCCATCTCACCGGCAACGGCATGACGATGGAGGAGTACCGCGAGCGCTACGGGCTGCCGCGCGATTACCCCTCGACGGCCGCCAGCTACTCCGAGCAGCGTTCCAAGCTTGCCCTAGCCCTCGGCCTCGGCAATCAGCGCAAGAAGGCGGCTCCGAAGGCGACTGAACCTGCCGAGATCATCTCCGACAAGCCAAAGGGTGTCGTGGGCCGTCCGCGGAAGCCAAAATAAGTAGCTAATACTTAGGAACGAAGGGGCGGTCATCGGCTCCACCCAAGTTATGCATCGAGTGCAGTTAGGGGTTGTGTAACTTAGTCGTGCACAACTTCGTATGAGGTTGTGTTCCCTGGCTGGCTGGCAACGGCGCCCCCCGGCCCCCTCGCATCCTGAAAGCTGCCAATAATGATCGCCCCCACCAAGCCGAAGCTTGCCACAGAAGCCGATCGCACCATCGGAAGCCGGATCGCGGCGCTCCGCGCGGCGCAGGGCTTGAGTCAGACTATGCTTGGGCAAGCGATCGGCGTTAGCTTTCAGCAGGTGCAGAAGTACGAGAAGGGCCGTAACCGCATAGGCGCCGGTCGGCTTCAGGCCATTGCGGACATGCTCCAGGTTCCAGTTGAGACCTTCTTCGCCGGGCAAACAGGTGCCGACGATGGGACAGCTGCGGCTTCGACCTTCTTCGACGATCCGAAGGTGATGGAACTCGTCTTGGCGTTCACGAGCATCTCAGACGAGACAACACGTGATAGCGTCCTGTCCATTGTGAAGTCAGCGGCCAGCCTTCGGCAAGGCCCTGCCCTGAGCCGTTCTTCGTAAGCTACCGCCGCGGATCAGCGCGCAGGTCGACCCTACGTAGAAATTGCGTTTGATCGCAGTTGATGCAACTTTTAAGCGAACATGACGACACCTCGAGGTTGTCATGGCCGCACGAACGAGCCTCATGGTCCTGATAGCCGCTGCCTACATCGGGGGAGCGGCAGCGCTCCATGTATGCTGGCAACACAGCTTTCTTCTGGCCCTCGTAGCGGCGCCGTTCGGTGGTAGCCTCGCAGTTATCTCCACCGCCTTGTTGCTCTACTTGCGCGATCCTGGCGCTCGGAACCGCCTGTCTGGCCCTGATCGGCGCATATCATCCGAACTGGTGGACCGGGTTGGCTGATCCAGACATGATCGTCGATGTGCTGCCCAAGGGCGCTCACCGAATTCCAGAGTAACTGCTTCGAGCCTTCCGCCGGTGTTCAGGCTGCTCATGCAGGTACGGTCATGCCTTCAAGGAACGCCTACCAAACGGTTTTGTTGGTCCCGGCATAGGTTGGGAGAGACGTCGTGCGGACCATAGCTAGAGCGGCGGCGGTCGCGGTTATCACTTTTGTCAGCGTTGGCGCAGCTGAGGCGAAAGGCTGTATCAAGGGTGCAATCATCGGCGGGATCGCGGGACACTACTTGGCCGAACGAGGAGTGGTTGGAGCGGTTGCTGGTTGTTTGGCTGGACGTGCGTTGGCCAACCGACGCGCTCAACGAGAGATCGATTACGGTGCTCGCGTACAACCGCGTGGTCCAGGTTATGGTGCACCACAGCGCCCCTTGCGTGGCGAGTATGGGTACTGAGGTCTGACCAAACCGAGCGGGGCGTCAGGTACACGTCCCGCTGATCTCGTCACTACAAAAACCCGCCCCCCGGATGGCCCTTGAAGGCGTTCGCTGGTTTGGTGGGCTCGGCGCTCAGCAAAAGTCTCGGCAGCCAGCGCAGGAAAGCGGCTCCAAAGGCTGCTGAGCCTGCCCAGACCGTCTCCGATAAGCCGAAGCGCACCGTGGGTCGGTCGCGGAAGGTTAAGGGTGCTGCCGAGGCCTAAGGCCAAGCAGGGATCTGCCCGTTCCGTCTGGCGATCCCCATATCCTCACCTATCGCGGCGGTTGAGCCTTCACTGGCTCCCGCCCGCGAGCGCGCCGGTCGCCGTGTTCCCCCCGTTCACGCGCGGCCGGCGCGTTACGGCGCTTTGAGATGCTGGGAAACCAGAAAAATCAGAGGATCACGCGCTCGTTGAACGTCAATGGGCCGAACGGCATGCGGAACGCCACACCGACGCCGTCAGGAGTATGGCGCACCACTGTCGCGTAGCGCTTCCCGACTGTCACTGTCGTACCGATCTCGGGGCGCTCGCTGAGGAGTAGCGCAGCTCCGGTCATGGAGAGATCAGCGATCACCGCTTCGGATATGCGGTCGGCTCGGAGCTGGACCCTTACCGCTCGGTGCACCGGCACGATGCGGGTAGCCTGACGCTGGTCGTCCCGCCCATCTGCGCTGCGCAACCAACTGAGCCGCGCGTCGATCCGAGAGCGTCGCTCAGGGTTGCCCACGACTCGGAAGATGAAGCCACCGGGCCGTGCCTCCAGCACGACGCCATCGACCATACCGACATTGTCCAAGAAGCAGGTGATACGCGCCTCGGCCACGGGCAGCGGCCCCTCTGCGATGCGGCGCAGCTCGATCACATCGGTAGCGGATACGTCGGCCAGGCATTGAATGTCTGCCTCGCCATGCAGACAATATCTACCCTTGGTTGTAATATGAAATTGTTCTGGCACGGAAGTTGTCTCCGTTTAGTCCCTTGCAGCGAGACTACCGGCCCGAACGTTTAAGCGACATAAACCTGAAAGAAATTCCTAAGATATTTTAATTGGCTTCCAGGTTGTGAACCGCAACCAAGCAACATTGCAGTAGCTACTAAGATGTCCGAACACTGATCGCTAAAAGAAATTGTTTCCTAAGTGTTCTCCGACGCGTTCGAACGTTAAAGGCCCTCAGCAGTCTTCCTGTCCGCGCTGTTCTAGCTTCGCGCTACAACGCACCCGTCGCTGCGGTCGCAAACCGAACGGCATAGGGCCGAACCACGTCATCACGGGATCCGGCCCATCCCCTACAAGAAGCCGGAGCCGCTGTGCCCCTTGAAGGCGTTCGCCCGCCGGATGTACCCGACCACCGTGCGCGGATCCCGGTGCCCCGACTGATCCATGATCCGGGCGAGATCGGCCCCGCGCTCGGCCGCCGTGGTGATGTAGCCGGCCCGCAGCGAGTGCGCCCCGAAGGTCGAGGCATCCAGACTTGCAGCCGTGCAGTACCGCTTGATGATATCCGCCACTGCCTGGGTCGTGAGGCGCACGCCCTCGCCCTGTCGGACGTTTCCAGACCGCGAGACCGGCCGGAACACCGATCCATCCGTGATCCCGGCCGCGTCGAGCCATTCCCGCACGAGGGCGACAGGCCGGATGAACCGGCCATGGGGGATAGCCTTCTCCAGGCCCCTGCCCTCTTGGTCCGTCTTCGATCGGCGCACCCGGACCCGCAGCCCCTCGGGATCCTCGACCAGGTCGGCAACGTCGAGGGCGACGAGCTCGGACCGGCGGAAGGCCCCCGCGAAGCCCAGCGCCAGCAACGCTCGATCGCGCTTACCGGTCAGGGTGTCAGGCGTCCGTATCAGCAGCGCCGCCAGGATCTCAGCCGTCGCGGCTGCCTTCTGGGTCGGCGCCACGCCCACTTTGCGCCTAGCGCCTTTGATCGCGGCCCGCACGCCTTCATCCTCTGTCGGGTCAGCGGCGCCCGCCAGCTTGTGCGCGTACCGGATCGCGGCGAGGCGCCGCCCCAGCGTCGATGCCGCCCTGCCCTCCTCGGCCTCCGAGACGATGAAAGCCGCCACCGCCTCGGGGTTCGCCGGTAGTGGCCGGAAGCCGAACCGGGCGCACCAGTCCTAAAACACCCGGGCGTCCGACGTATAGGCCCTCACGGTCGCGTCTGCCTTGCTGGCCCGCTGGTAGGCGCGAACGATCGCAGTGGTTTCGGCCGGGAGTTTTGTGGCCTCCACGTACAGCTCGATGGGCAAGGCTTCGGCTGACATCGTTCACTACCCGCCGCTCTGCTGCCCGCGCCCGAATTTGCGCGCTAACGCTTCCTGCCAGCCTATCGGCGGGTCGATGATCCCGCGAAGCCGCGCTGCCTCTTTGACGTTGCGCATAATAACGTCCCACTCGACGTCGCTGGCCTGGGCAGGCGGTGCGAACCCCATCGCGTGGGCGATGGCCTCGGCCGACCGCCGCCACTCAGCTGGGAGGAATGGAAGTCTGTCGTTGTCGTCTGTCATATGAGGCGATCCACCATTGCCCTTGCTCGAACAGCGAACCCTACAGACGGCTCCGATCCCTCGCACATAGCCATGGCTTCACTTTTTCACGGCCTCTACGTTCCACCCTGTCGCAAACTTTCGAGAATGACGCTTATCGAAAGTTATACTAACAGAGGGCCGACGGCAAGCGCGATACACGGTAAACCTACACCTAAACTTCAACGGTGAACCTGTACGGGACACCTAGAGGTCAAGCTAAACGGTATCTTTGGACCTTAGACCTACACGGTTTAGGAAGCGCGCCAGAGGTGAGTCGATGCGGGTTGTCACGATCTTGGGCCTTAAGGGCGGGAGCACGAAATCCACGCTCACCGCGCATCTGGCGGTGGCCGCGCACCACGCCGGTATCCTAACGGCGATCGTCGATACCGATCCCCAGGCAACGCTTCGGATGTGGTCTACGCGTCGCCAGACAGAAGGACCGCCAGTCAGGCCGGAGACGACCCCGGACTTCCTTGAGCCGACGCTGCGCGAATTTGAGAAACAGGGCGCCGAGCTTGTGCTGATCGATACGGCGGGAAAGGCCGAGATCATGGGTAAGCGGGCGGCCGAGTTATCCGACTTGGTTCTGATCCCGTCGCGCACGTCGTTGGCCGATATGGATGCGGTCCCGACCTCGCACACCATGGCGAAGGCGCTCGGCAAGCCGAACTTCGTCATCTTCACGGACGTGGATGTGAGCGGTGCGAAGAAGGACGTGAAGGAGGCCGCCGCGGGGTTCGTTTCACGCGGCATCCCGACCGGCCGCGAGCACGGCGCACCGTTCATCTGCCACCGCAAAGGCTACAAGTCCTGCCTGATCGACGGCAGCACGATCCAGGAGATCGAGCCGGAGGGGAGGGGGGCCGAGGAGATCGATGCCCTGTTCCGATGGGTGGCGAAGCAGGTGGGCATCAAAGTGAAGCGCAAGCGGACGGAGAAACAGAATGGCTAAGCGGCCCAGCCTGTCCGCCTCGTTCGTGGTCGGGGAGCAGCCAATCTTAGACCCTACACCTCCACCTATAGCTCAACCTCAACCTCAAAGTTTAGATACACCTAAACCTACACCTAAACTCCGCGATCATCGGGAGAACCGGCAGGCGTTCACGGTGTGGCTCGACCGGGATTTGATCGCCAAGGTACGCGCGCTTTCTCGCGAACTGGTCACGGAGCGCGGCCGAGCCGGCAACTCGATTGAGGCGCTGGTGACCGAGGCGCTGAACGAGGTGTTGGCGAAGCACGGGCGATAGGGAAGTGCGCAAGGCCGGGCGAGCCGTGATGATATGGCCGCCCGGCCGGTGCAGCTGAGCGCAGCCTTATCGTTCAGGCCCGCGAGTAGCCGCTCGCGTCCCGGGCGTGAATGAACCCAAAGTACGCTGCCACCAGTGCCAGACCGGCGTGCAGCCACACGTCATTGCCGTAGATCGGCACGAGGCCGAACGTCGTGTTGGTAGCCGGGATCAGACCCAGCAGGGTGAGAAGCCCGTATATGATCGCAACTCCCTTGCCGTAGACGACAGAGCCAACGACCGTCCGCGCCGCAAGAAGCCCCCACACTCCAAACGCCAAATGCACGAGGTTGTGCAGCACGTTGACGGGGAACAGTCCGAGTGCGAGCCGGGCCTCGGATGTCACGACCATGCCGGGATGTGTGTGTTCAGGTGATAAGCCTGGGATGAAGCCGGATGCCCCAGCCAATAGGAACACGACACCAAAAACGGCTGAAAAAACGCGAACGGACATGAGATCTCCTATCTGGATGATCCGTCAGCGTTCACCGTTCGCGAGCGTTCCTGCGTCCTGCCAGCACGGTACGTCGGCTTTGAAAGCAGGACCGACGCGATGACTGAGGCGTTTCTCGACGGGCAATTCGCGAAGCGCTACCTAGCGCCATGGCCAAAGAGATCCCCAGCGTCGGCGACCTACGCCGCAAGTCCGAGGTGACGGACGACGAGATCGAGGCCGCCACCGTTGCCTACCTGAAGGATGAGAACGCCGAGCCGTTCGTCTTCAAGTCGGGCCACCGGGTCGATGTCGCCAAGGCGATCGAGATGCACCCGCAGGCTAAGAAGGTGCTGACGGATGAGGCCACTACGCCGGGTCTGCGTCGCACGATGGTCATGACCGCCGTCATCATGGGCTTCCCGGTCCAGGGATGAGCGAACCGGCTGGCACGCCCGACAAGGCCACGATCCACCGTGCGATGGCGCGCCTCGACGGGTTCGCCCGCGGGCTCGGACTGGACGAGGCGACCACTCGCCAGATTGTCGAGGCGGTGGTCACCGACATGCCTGACCAGCCGGAGGATGAGCGTCTTGCAGAGGCGCGCCGCCGAATGATCGTCGCGTCCGCGTAGCTGCATGTTTGAGGACCCGGATCCGATCGTGGAGGCCGTGATGGTGATCACGTCCCGCGGCCACACCATCGAGCCCGACGACGACTTCGAGAACTGGCGTGTCGATGGCGGCGCATGGATCACCGTCGGCGACCTGCTGGCCCTGGCGATCTGCCTTGGCCTGAGCGCCGGGAACGGCAAGGTGCATTAGCAGTGCTGCCCGAGAGAACCGGCGCCCGGCCGCGCAAGGGTACCCGCGCACGCGTCCTAGCGGTTTTGACCCTAGTGGAGTGAAGGCGACGGAAGAGTCCCTCATGGGCTTCCCGTCGCGGTGATGGTGTGCGAGTCCGGGGCATGCGCCCTGGGATCATCGTCGAGGTAAACGCCGCGGACCGTGCCTGGCTCGAAGCCATCATGCCGGACCGCAACAGCCCTCAGAAACACGTCTGGCGCGCTGCGATCGAGCTCGCCCCGGCTGACGGGCTCGCCACGAACGCGGTCCTGCGCCTGACCGGCAAGAGCAAGACCGCCGTATGGCGCTGGCAGGAGCGCTTCGCTGAGGAAGGCGTGGACGGCCCCTTCGGCGACGAAACACGTCCCC
>NZ_JAKSYN010000097.1:0-653 GCF_022829565.1 Methylobacterium sp. J-001 | reverse complement strand
AGGGTGTCGCCGACCTCGCGGCCAGTTTGATCGGGCTGGGGATCCGGAGGCCAACAAGTTGTCGGCACCTTTCGCGGCGGCGAGCGATGAGGAGGACCAACACCCTCGCCCGCCGCAACGTCTCCCGGCACAGGAGCCGGGAGCAGTTCGATCCGATCTTAGTACGAGCCGAACTTGTAGTTCAGGCCGGCGCGGACGACGGCGAACTCGTCGTCGCGGCGACCGATGGCGCTGTAGGCGACCGGAACGAGGTTGGCGGCGTTGACCACCAGGGCGCCCTGGTTGCGGTTGCCGCGCTCCAGGTTGACGTACAGGCCTTCGATCTTGAACGTCACGGCCGACGAGCGGAAGAAGTTCAGGAACGACTCGGTGGGGAGGGCGAACTCGACGCCACCGCCGACGGCGTAGCCGGTGCGGAAGCTGTCGTTGCCGGCGTAGCCGCCGAAGGAGCGGTCGGCGCTGCCCGAACCGTAGGCGAAGCCGCCGGTGCCGTACACGAGGGTGCGGTCGAAGGCGTAGCCGAGGCGGCCGCGCACGGTGCCGAAGTAGTCGAGGCTCGACAGGCCGCGCGGGTCGGTGACGTAGTAGCCCGGGGCCACGGCGCCGCTGATGAAGGCGTTGTTCCGGTTGCGGCCGAAGTCGAGGTACTGGGC
>NZ_JAKSYN010000096.1:0-11335 GCF_022829565.1 Methylobacterium sp. J-001 | reverse complement strand
CTGGCCCTGTGAAATCAGAACGTCCGCCTGACGTAGCTTCGCGACGATCTCCTCGGGCTTCGGGTGCTTTGCCATCTCGTCCGTCCTCCAGGCTCAAAAGCCATACCAAAGGGCGGACCACTTCAATGGGGGCTGACCATGCGTCGGCGGCGAATGCGGTCTGGACAATAGGCAGGGCGGTCTCTTGAACCCAATTGGGCAAGCGCTTGCGGACCTCCTTACTCCATCGCTTCTCTTCGCTGCGTGTCGTCGGCAGGGCCTCGACGTTATCTGCAACGATATCCTGTGCAATTGCACGGATATCGTAGGTAAGGTCGACATCCTCGGAGAACCGATCGATCACTCCATAGACTTTGGACAACGACGTGCCGCCCTTGAAGACGAGATCATCTCCGATCCTCGACTTGAACAGAGCGTCGAGCGCCCACACGACGTAGATGTCCTTTTCAAGGAGGTTGCCCGGCCGCTGCGACTGACCGGCCGCGAGATCAATCACCTCTCGTTGGTCAGCAGCTGACAGGCTGAAGTATGCCTCAGGCATGAACCTTCAGCGCACTGACGTGCTCGGCCAGCCAAGCTGGCAGCATCGCGGCCACACCGCGTAGGGCCTCGACTTCTGTCGGCGGAAGATGCTCCCGGATCCTGATCAAGGCGGCTTTGGCCTTTTCAGGACCGGCCCAGGCGAGCGCCCGCACCGCCTCGCCGGCCGGACGGCCTGCGAGCGCGAGCTTCCAACGTGCGGCGTGCCGCAGTTCAACAACCTGCTTTCCAACCTTCAGGGTTCGAGAGGGCCCGGAGGTCAAATAGACGGATCGCATCGGCACCTGGGTCGTGAGCCCAAGATGGTTGGCGGCGGCGGCTCCCTGTAGAGCGACGGTCTCGCTGCGGCTCTCGGCGACCGCCTCGACCACACGTTCGACGCTTGGCGCACGTGTGCCAAACCGACTCGTAACCGGGCGCACATAGAGACCCCTGCCAGCACGCAGTAACTGACCGCGCCGAGCAAGTCGCGATAGAGCCTGATCGACCGCGGCGCGCTGCCCCAGACACAAGAAAGCCTTGGCCGTGATCAACGCGCCCTCCGGCATCTCGGCCGTGGCGGACAGGATCGCTTGGCTGACGGTGGTCATGGTCGCTGCCTCACTGTCAGAAACTTAGGGCATTTTCTGACACCTTTCAATGTATGTGGTGCACGGCCTTTCTGGCCCACTCAAGCTGCGGCCGTTAAGGGCCAATCGAGGAAGAAAATTCCCGTGACCCGACTACCTGCCGCTGCCAGTAGCAGACGATGCTGCCAGCACGAGTTACGAGCCCGATTGACGCCAATGCCAAAGGCGCAGAGGTTCAGGGCAGCAGCCATGGTCCAGCCCCCTTTCCCACCAAAGAAGGCCTTCACAAAAACGTGATCAAAAATTTCGTGGCGATGCAATGCACCGCCATGGTGGCTTTCGACCTCGGGAGCTTGAATTGATCCACAACCAACGTGCGCAGCTCAGCACCGGTTGATGGAGACGACCATGCAGCCCACCAAAACCCCGCGCGATCCCGCCCAACCATACCTGATCCGGGCGACCCTCGCCCTGATTGCGGTCTACGCTCTGATCGTGATCGGCAGCCCAGAAACATCCGATTTGGCGATCCGCATGCTCGGCATCACCATCGATGCTTGCGTCCTCGTTGCGATCTGCGACCTACCGACCCGGTACCGGCCCGTTGCCTACGCTTACTATCGCGTCGCGCGCCACCTCATCAGGACATTATTCCGGAAGTCGCCGGTCAGTCACGGATTGATCGACCGCCCGAAACTGAGCAGCCCCTTCGCATAAGAAGGGCAACGCGCCTGGAAAAAAGCCGAACAATTTCATAGGCTGCGATGTAGCAGACGCAGGATTATGATGCGATCATAGCAACGAACACCTTAAAAAACGCAAATTTATGGTGTTCGTGATGACTGGCGGAGAGGGGGGGATTCGCCGCCGTACACCCGAGCCCGTTGCAAATAAAAGGCTTTTGCACGCTCCAAGTTCGGACTTCGTAGCAACGTTTCGTGGCACAGGTCAAACTGTGAGAACGGGTTCGACAGCGCGCGATCACCCTTCAGCGAGGCCATCGGATGCCAATATGCGACGAACAGTCCTGCCGAATTCCCGTGGTGTTGGCTATGAAGAAAATCTTAGCATTGAAGCTACCCGGGCGCCGATAAGCGGACCTTCGGCTTTGCGCCCATTGCGGCCGTCCAGCCGACTCTAGCGTCTTCTACGAAGCAGACGTTGCAGAAGCTTAGCTCGTCGGTCTGGGGAGCGCCTCAGGCCGACCTAGACGTCATCGATTGGAGCGACGGTTGACCGCATGGCTGCTATTGCCGCGTTGGAGCGTCCGGATAGAGTGCTAGCCAGCTGCGGTACCGACGGTCGGTTTCCGGCCAATCTGGTCCTGTTTAACCCGACCAGATCGTAGGCAAGCAGACCTTCCAGATGCCCGCGGCGACCGCCCGTTGTAGACACCAGGAAATCTCCGTATGCGCGACGGCGATGCCCAAGTAATCACCTCGCACCATCCGGTACGATAGCTTCTTTGATGAGGTCAGCGTCTTGCTCCCGCTGTTCGAGGGCCTCTCTGACGACTCGATTCAGCATCTCTCAGCCGTGGGTTTCGGTCGCGGCTTTCTAGCAGCCTCCCTGCGAGCCCACCTGCGCAAAGCAGGATTTGGTGACCTATCTCATCTGGCTCAATCTTTCCCGGGCGAGATCGCCAAGATCAGGAAGTTCGGACCCGTCCGGGTAGAACTTATTCGGACTTTCATCCTCGATGCGATTGCACATTGGCTGCCGAGCGCACGTCAGATGCACGCAGTCATGGCTACTGGGGAACGAAGGCTTGAGCTCCTGCGCGAAACGCAAATCGAACGTCTGCCTTTGGACGCCGACAAAATTGCAGTGCTCGGTTTCACTGGAGGCTCCTGTGCGGATATGGCTGTCCGTTCACGCCTCAACCTCCTCGGCACAGGAGTTGTGACGCCCAGCGACGTAGATCGAATAGTCACGACGCTCACCCGTTTACTGGGAGCGTGCAGGACGACCGCTCCTCGCCCCGTGGAAGGAGCCACGGAAGCGCCGTCAGTGGAAATGGAGACAATCGCGGCGTGTCGTGCCGCATTGCTGGCAGACCAGGATCGTGAATGGGAGGAGGCAGCTCCGGCCAGAGATTAGCGTAGGAGTGGCACGGTCCAGAGAGTCTAAGGAGACGATACCGCAGGGCACGGCAGGACCGAAGCGAGAGTCGTGGAGTTGGTCAGTATCGGTTACAGAGCTATATCGAGCTACTCGCAAGGTGACCCTCTGAATTTTGGAGAAGGGTGGCAAGCGGACTTAGGTCTCTCGGCTCGAAGCAGATATGCCCGACGGCGACGTCCGGCACGTCCTTGGTATCAGCGTGCGATGCGCGCTACGGATCACCCTGGATAGGGCGACGAGAGAGGCAGGTTCACAGTGACGCGCAGGCCATCAGGGTCATAGTCGATGTCGACCTCAGCATGCGCTTGAGTGGACAGGACCCGCTTCAGCAGCCGGGACCCGAACCCCTCGCGGGTCGGAAGCGCGACCGGCGGCCCGTCGTGCTCGTTCCAGATCCAAGTCAACCGATGACCCGCTTCCGTCTCGGCCAAGGACCACGTTACCTCAATGCGACCGCCGAACTCCGCGAGCGCGCCGTGCTTGGCCGCGTTGGTGGTAAGCTCATGGACCGCCATGCCTACCGGTACGGCCAATTCCGAGGTCAAGACGACGTCTGGGCCCTCCAAACGAATGCGGATTTGGCCACCGTCATCGTAGGGTTCTAGTTCGGCCCAGAGAAGGTCCCGGAACGGCACGGACTGGAAGCGGTCCTCGGTCAGCAGCGTGTGTGTTTTGGCGAGCGAAGCGATCCGACCGCCAAAGGCATGCTGGAATTCCCGCGTGGTGACACTGCTCCGCGCCGTCGAACTCATGATGGCCTGAACGGTGGCCAGCGTGTTTTTCACTCGGTGGTGAAGCTCACGCACGAGGAATTTCTGGTGTTCGAGCGCCTCTCTACGCTCGGTAACCTCGCGCTGAGCCGAGACCCAGTGGACGATCTTCCCGCTTCCATCAAGAACGGGTGTGATGAGCCACTCGACCGCGTAGGTCGTCCCGTCCTTGCGATAGTTCAGGGCCTCGCCTTGGAACGGTTCACCCGCCAGAAGCGCCCTCTTCATGTTAGTGAGACTGACCGGATCAGTCAGCGGACCCTGCAGGAAGCGTGGCGAGCGCCCGAGCACTTCGGCCTGCGAATACCCGGTCATGCGTGTGAAGGCCGGGTTGGCGTACTCGATGATCGGCCCGGGTTTTGAAAGATCGACCGAGGTGACGAGGATGGCTTCACCAGTGGCCTCGACCGCCGCCCTCAAGAAAGCTGCGTTGATGTCGGGGGCCGTGTTGATATCGAAGTCTGGAGAGCCGTGCATGACAGTCTCCTGACGCTCGCCCGTCGGATCGCCGATCAGAGATGTCACGCGATGTTGGCGGCGAACGTGTGGGATCTGAGCATGGGACTGCGGGCAAGTCCACTGAGGGAGATAGACGCGGTCATCTGTTCCGGACGTGATGGACCCGGACCGCCAGCCGTATCTCGAGCAATCTTAGGCTCGAGCGATGAACCGCTGTTTTTACCGAGTGTCGTCCCGAGCGATCCTGTTTCGGTTCCGACCAAGCTGCGCCGTCCGCTCGACACCCGCGTTCTTGCTTACGCCTCCAAAATCGGACTGTCTTAGACCCACCCATTCCAGTCGAACGGCTCTGCTTCCCGACGCCTGAAAGGGGACCTTCCCAGGGCCTACGTTGGGTCGTGTCCAGACCCTAGGTCTCATGCCGCCTGGCACGGCACCGAGCCATACCCATCTAAATTCAGATCAAAGGACAGGACGGAGGCGGGGCCAGTTTTATGGATGTCGCTTCAATGCTCGGTTCCTGGCCTATTCGGACGCGCTGCGCCGCCGTGATCCTTGATGAAGTTGGACCGCTCAGGATCACCTTTCAGATCTGCTACCTGCTTTCGGGCGATCATCGCCAAGAAGCCGACGCTGCCGATCGTACCAAGGGCCAATACGATGAGCGTGATACCGCTACCCATGGGGTGTGCCTTTCGTCGGAAAGACCGTCTGCAGAAGGGCGACGGGGTGCATGATGCTACATGATGAACCAAGTTGTCGACTGTAGTTGCTCTTCCAGACAGCCTCAAGGGTGCGGCGCCTTCTCCCTAAGTCAAATACTATCATGTATCAAATTTTTATCAGATGCACATTAATCGATCGAAATTTATTCATGATAATCAAGCGACCATTAATAGCTCGAATGTGAAACTGACGAAAAGCCACACGCCGAAATCTTCACGTCGCAAGCTTGTAGGCGGGGCGCTATCGCTTCTCAAAACGTCTCACAGCCGTGATTTTTTGTCGAATCAACCCAAAATTAAATTTATATCATCAGCCGAAATACATCAAATGATTGCGCCAGGATCCCTTGGACATCAGATCATATTACATTCATGTCGCAGCCGAGCGGTGCGGAGTTTCTATGTACAACCCCTTCCTCTCGACGTTCATGCTCGCCATCGAGGCTCGCCATGTCATCGAGCTGCGCATGGTCCGCCTCGCCTGGGGCGGGCGCGAGGGCCGTGCCGAAGCGCAATCGATGGTCGTGGAAAAGATGCACGCGGCTGGCGAGGCGATGACGACGCTGATGCTCGGCGGCTCGCCCGAGACGGTCATCGCCCGATACCGCGAGCACTTCGCCTCCAACGCCAAGCGGCTGTCGGCAACGGCCTAGAACGCAGTCAGACGAGCCGGTATCCGCGTCGACGGCGCGCGCGCTAATCGCGCCCCGCCTCGACACTCGCGCGCGCGACCACGTCCTGCAGGGCCGCGCGTCCCTCGATCACGAGCCAGGCGCGCAGCATCTTTGTCGCCTCGGGCCCATCCTCGGGCCGCTCGCGGAACAGGTCCTGATAGCGTGCGAGTTCGTGCTGCATGAATATGTCAAGATAGCTCACCCCCTTCGTCCGCGCGAGGTCGACGAGGGCGTCACCGAGGACGCGCCGCATCATCTCGCCGACCATGGCCGAGACGTAGACTGCTTCGGCGCTACCCTGCTCCGGGTCGCTCATGCTGTGCCCTTGTTGCGGTCGTTCCGCTGAGCCCCCTCTCGGAACTGACGGGGGACCGCTCCTATCCCGCGATCGGCGAGCGAGCTCAAGCCGGCTTCAGATGTCGTCGGAGCCAGCGCGTTGCGGCCTCCAGGTTCGGAAAAGCCGGGACCCTTCGTCCGTGCAGTCTCCCGAACCCGGCCTCCATGAACCAGCGTCCCGGATGCTCATGGCTCGGCTTGGAGAGGCGCACCAGCACCGCCACGAGCAAGCCGTTGGCGATCACCAGCCGGCCTTCGCGATCAGGGCTGGCCGTATCGACGGCGATCGGCAGCAGCACGATCAGCGTCTCGACGTTGCCCTGTTCGGACATCAGCTAGAGCCGTGTCCGGCTGGGTTGAATCGTTGGGGGTAGCGGGCAGTCTGCGGATCTGATTCGATGATGGGCTTTCCGAGGAGGTCGGGATGCCGTCAGCGCTATCGATGGATCTGCGAGAACGCGTGATCGCGGCGATTGAGGCGGGCGCTTCGCGCCGACAGGCGGCCAAGCGCTTCGGGGTCGGCCCATCCAGCGCGATCCGCTGGCATGAACGCTTCCAGGCGGAGGGCGCGATCGCGCCCCGGCCCTCGTGCGGGCAGCGACCCGCACCGGCCATCGAAGCGCACGCTGAGCGGATCCTTCAGGTCGATCGGGAGCAGCCGCAGGCCTTCCTGCACGAGGTGCGTGATATCCTGGCCGAGCAGGGTGTCCGCACGAGCGTCAGCGGGCTGTGGCGGTTCTTCGCCCGGCATCGGATCACCCGTAAAAAGGGGCTGTCTACGCGGCCGAGCAGGAGCGTCCGGACGTGAGAGCCGCACGGGAGGCGTGGTTCGAGGGTCAACTCGACCTCGACCCCGATGCCGTCGTCTTCATCGACGAGACGGCGACCGCCACGAACATGGCCCGCACCTACGGTCGGGCTCCACGCGGCGAGCGTTGCCGGCTCCTCGTGCCCCAGGGCCATGACAAGACCACCACCGTCACCGCCGCCCTGCGCACCAGCGGCTTGGTCGCCACCACCCTGTTCGACGGCGCCACCAACGGCGCGCGCTTCCGCGCCTACGTCACCGACACCCTGGTCCCGGTGCTGAAGCCGGGTGACACCGTCATCCTCGACAACCTGCAATCCCACAAGGTCGTCGGCGTGCGCGAGGCCATCGAGGCGGCCGGCGCGCGGCTCCTCTACCTCCCGGCCTACTCGCCCGACTTCAACCCGATCGAGCAGGCCTTCTCAAAGCTCAAGGCGCTGCTGCGCACCGCCGCTGCCCGAACCGTCCCAGACCTTTAGGCAGCCATCGCCCGGGCCTTCGCAGCCTTCACTCCAAAGGAATGCCGCAACTACATCGCCGCCGCCGGATACGACGCTTATGACCCAACCTAAACGACAACAGCTCTAGCCGAGGTTCTGACTCTTTGCGTCACGATGATTCGCGCATCATGGACATCGGGGACCTCGATCGACGCGACGCTGGAGTTGTGCGCCTCGTCGCGGCAAGAGGTGAAGGGACGCTTGCGCTCGCTGTTTACGCAGGAGCGGGTCGCGGCCTCGGCCGGGGCATTCCTGGACGGGCTACTCGGCGCGGAGCGGCGCAAGACGGGTTGGATGCGGGCGGAAGCCGCGGGTGGTCCCGGGGCCTGGCGTCAGCAGGCCGTGCTCGATCGCGGACGCTGGGATGCGGATGCTCTGCGCGACGTCGTGCGGGACTATGCCCTGGAGACCCTGGCTGACCCGGACGCGGTTCTGGTTCTCGACGATCGTACGACAGGCTCAGTATTAGGCCAGCTTTCTCAAGCAGGGTAAAGTCGCGTGCGGCGTGCATCGCCAGTACGCTGGCTCGGCCGGCAAGATCACGAACTGACAGATCGGCGTGTTCGCCGCCTACGCCTCGCGGCACGGTCATGCGTTCATCGATCGGGTCTTGTACCTGCCCAAGACCTGGACCTCGGATCCGGCCCGATTAGCCGCCGTCCACGTGCCGGAGGGGACGAGCTTTTCGACTAAGCCGGGATTGGCGCTGGCGATGATCGAGCGGGCGATCGTTGCTGGCGTGCCGTTCTCCTGGGTTGCGGCCGACACCGTCTACGGGTTCGGCGACATCGAAATGGCGCTGTACAGGGCGGGCAAGGGCTACGTGCTCGGGGTCAAGACCGATCACGGGTTCAATTCCTGGGCTGGCAAGCCGCTTGTGGCTGGCACCGCCGAGGTGATCGCCGACAGCCTCGCTCCGTCGGCCTGGGCGCGCCTGTCGGCGGGAGAGGGGACCAAGGGTGCGCGACTGTACGACTGGGCCTATTGCGAGTCGGCCGACCTCGCTGGCGCAGACGACGACCAAACCAGCGTGTGGACGCGCGGGCTCCTGATCCGCCGCAGCCTGAGCGATTGCGAGCGGGCATACTTCACGATCCGGTTCCCGGCCGGCACGCCGATCTCGACCCTGGTGGCGGTCGAGGGCCAGCGTTGCACGATCGAGGACGCGTTCGAGACCGCCAAGACCGAGCTTGGGCTCGCTCACAACGAGACCCGCTCCTGACACGGCTGGCACCGGCACGTCAGCTTGGTGATGATGGCGTTCGCCCTGCTGGCGGTGATCCGCCATCACGCCAACGCGCCGCCCCCAAAAAGACGAGCTAGGACGAGATCACGCCCCTGAGGCTGCGCGCTCACTGATCCGCTGGTCGGTCCAGGAGATCCGCCGCCTCGCCGTACGGCTGGCACAGCGGCGCATCCAGCCCGCCCACGTCCTCGCGTGGTCGCTCTGGCGACGCGCGCATTAGGCGGCCGCTCGAAACGCCCATCTCAAACGCCGAGCGTCAGCCGACACAGGACATCGACGCCGGAAGCCCAGCAAAACAAGCCGACGACGAAAAAGCTTAAAACGCAACTGTAATGCTAGGAACTTGCAAAGGCCGTGGACCATAAACGGGGTTAGCTGCAGGCCCTGCGTGCATTTACTTTACGCTCGGACCACCTCGTGGGGGCCAATCATATTGCCCCGAAACCAAACCCAAATTTTGCCGCAGTTTGTGCATATTCGGCTGTCAATCATTTCTAGTGTGACTGGCCGCAAGCCGCTGAAGTTAAGCCTGGCGCGAATCTCAGGATCTGTAAGTTGGTGAAACGTAAGATATCTCTATCATTTGTCTTGGCCGCTATGGCTGGTTTTTGCGTAGCTGGAGGATGCAAAGACCTCAATGCTACAAGCAATCAAATACAGCTCTGTCGGTACAAAAAGGTTTTTGCGGATGATTTTAATACCTTAAGCATTTCAAGATCGAATAATGAGACTTCACGTTGGTCGGCGCATACGCCTTGGAACGGCGACTTTGGTGATGCGAAGTTCATAGATCCAGTTGTTGCTTTTGCGGACCCCGAAAAAAATGCTCCGTTCTTTATAAAAGATGGCATTCTAACAATACGCGCGCAAAAACACGAAAACGGGAAGTGGACATCTGGGCTGCTATCGTCTGCTGATGCCACTACTGCCGGTTTCGCGCAAATGTACGGGTATTTTGAAGCTCGCATGAAGCTTCCACCTGGCGAGGGAGTATGGCCAGCCTTCTGGCTGAATGCGAATAACCCAAAAGACGATAAATCACCATCTGTGGAAATAGACGTTATTGAATATTACGGTAAATTCACAGATGGCTTTCATTCTGTCTGGCATGTTTGGGATAAGGTGGATCCTAAAAAAACGCGAAGTGGTGAAATCATTACCCCAGTTTCTAAAGGGTCATTGAGTGATGATTTTCATACCTACGGTGTAGACGTTTCGAAGGAATCGATAGTTTTTTATCTCGATAGGCGTGAAATAGGTCGCGTACAAACGCCTGTAGAGCATACAAAGCCTTTGTTAATGCTGGTAAATCTTGCTCTTGGTTCAGGCTGGCCTATTGAGCATACGCCGAACCCTTCGGATCTTCTCGTAGACTACGTATATGCATTCGCGCCGGATAACGATAAGATAGTCGCTGACTGCAATAAATAGGGCGCAGATCCCCCCTTATCTGATCATTGCTTGCCATGCGTAATCACTTCGTTTAGGCTGAAACTAACGAAATTCTCATGGGATTAGAAACAATCAGATAGTGGGTTTATTTAAACAATCGAAATTTTATAAAGATAAGGAAGCTAATACATTAACTGCCCTCGGCTCCGCGCGATCCAAATTTCGCTGATTCTGCTGGAATAAGTCGAAGGACTTATGCGGCTGAACCGCGTGGAACTGGTCGAGCTAGTGCACTGACTCAGACGGATGGTTCATGGGAGCGGCTGACGGCGGCGAGGATGTCGGTAGCCGGCTTGGTCCAGACGAAGGGTTTGGCGCTCCGGTTGTGCTCGGCGATGTAGCGTTTGATCGTCGCCTGCAGGTCGACAACGCCGGTGAATGAGCCGCGCCGCAACCGACGCCGGGTGAGCGCTGAGAAGAAGCCCTCGACCGCGTTAAGCCACGAAGCCGAGGTCGGGGTGAAGTGGAACGTCCAGCGCCGATGCCGGGCGAGCCAGGCGCGTACCTTCGGATGCTTGTGGGTGGCGACGTTGTCGAGGATCGCGTCGATCGCCTTGCCGGGCGGGACGGTGGCCTCGACGGCGTTGAGGAACCGGACGAACTCACCGTTCCGGTGGCGCTGCATGCAGCGGCCGAGCCCGGTACCCGCCAGGACGTCGAGGGCGGCAAACAGCGTTGTGGTGCCGTGACGGGTGTAGTCGTGGGTCTGGGCGGCGGGATGGCTGGAGGCGAGCGGACGGTCGGGGCGGGTCCGCTCCAGCGCCTGGATCTGGCCCTTCTCATCGATGGACAGCACCACCGCATGGGCCGGCGGATCCATGTACAGGCCGACCACATCCTCGACCTTGGCGGCGAAGGCGGGATCGCGCGAGCGCTTGAACGTGCGCAGGCGGTGCGGCTGGAGGCGGTGAGCGTCCCAGATCCGCTGCACGGCGCGCAACGAGATCCCGACAGCGCGGGCCACGGCCCGGCCGGTCCAGTGCGTGACCTCGCCCGGCGGCTCCGAGCCGGTCAGCGCCAGCACCTCGGCGACCGTCTCGGTCGAATGGGGTGGTGTCCCGGGCGGACGCGTCTTGTCACGCAGCAGACCTTCAACGCCCGCCTCGGCGTAGCGCCGCTGCCAGCGCCACAC
>NZ_JAKSYN010000092.1:0-348 GCF_022829565.1 Methylobacterium sp. J-001 | reverse complement strand
GGCTACGATGGTGACGTGTCTTCATTGTCGAAGGCCGGGTCCGCGCGTCTCCCTCCCCCCGCTGTGGGGGAGGGTGGGCCGGCCGTCAGGCCGGGTCGGGCCGGGACGAAGTCCCGCAAAAGGGGAGCGACGGCGCGGGATGAGGCCTTTCCCGTCCTGCCGGTCGCGCCATGTCCTGAACCCGGGCTCCCCTCTTGCGGGACTGCGTCCCGGCCCGACCCGGCCTGACGGCCGGCCCACCCTCCCCCGCATCGGGGGGAGGGAGACGCGCTTGGGGGTCGTCTTGGCCCCCATCCACCAACCAATGTGTGAACATCGTAGCCGGCAGAGGGGGGAGGGAGATAGAGC
>NZ_JAKSYN010000087.1:0-2099 GCF_022829565.1 Methylobacterium sp. J-001 | reverse complement strand
ACTGGCCTGCCTCCATAAAAGCGGTGCTCCTTGAAGTATGGCTTTGGGCCATGTGGAGGATGTCGTCATGGGACGGAAGAAGCCTACGGCTGAAGAGATGGTCTCCAAACTGCGCCAGGTCGATGTCCTGGTCTCGCAGGGCCGTAAGGTCGCCGAAGCAATTCGATCCATCGAGGTGACAGAAGTCACGTATTACCGCTGGCGTTCCGAGTACGGCGTTCTGAAGGGCGACCAGGTCAAGCGGCTGAAGTCTCTGGAGACAGAGAACCAGCGCCTCCGTCGAGCGATCTCCGACCTGACCTTGGAGAAGCTGATTCTGAAGGAAGCCGCCTCGGGAAACTTCTGAGCCCGGCTCGCCGCCGGGCATGTGTCGACTTCGTCGTTGCCGAGCACGGTGTGTCCGAACGCTTCGCTTGCCGTGTCCTGGGCCAATATCGTTCGACCCAGCGCAAGGTCGCCGTCCTGACCGAGGACGAAGCTGCTTTGACGGGCGCCATCGTCGCCCTGGCGCTGCAGTATGGACGCTACGGCTACCGTCGGATCACGGCCCTGCTCCGACGTGACGGCTGGACGGTGAACGTGAAGCGCGTCGAACGGATCTGGCGGCGCGAAGGGTTCAAGGTCCCAGCTCGCCAGCTTAAACGGGCACGCCTTTGGCTCAACGACGGCTCCTGCCTTCGCTTACGGCCCAAGCGTCCCGATCACGTCTGGTCCTACGATTTCGTCGAGCACCGCACGCACAACGGGCGCAATTACCGGAATAGTAGCGTATGCCGCCGGAAGGCGACGACAACCGCCTCGTCCTCCACGCTCAGCACGCTGGAGCGCGGCTCCTTCGGTCCCATGCGCGCGTCCGTGCTGGTTGGGCGCGAACGCCACTTCTGCACGGTGGTCGGGCTGATCCCGTGTCGTTGGGCGGCGGCCCTCACGCTCTCTTGACGAGCTTGGATTGCCCGACGGACCGCCTTGTATCTTGAAGTTGCCCGCTGGCGCGAAGCCAGCGAGGTTACACGGTGAGGGTCAGCCTGTGTCCGTCTGGGGCTCTCAAGCCAGCGACAGAGCAAGGTGCGGCCCTCACCGCCACAGTCCCGAACCCGGACAGCCGCTCGGGCCCGAGCCCGCATTTGCAAGGTAGGGTCATGGACGAACAACCGACCATCTTCGTTGGCATCGACGTGTCCAAAGACCGTCTCGACGTTTATCTCAGGCCGTTGGACGAGGCCTTCCATGTTCCTCGGGACGCGAAGGGGCTTGAAGCTTTCGCGCGCCGCTTCACCAGCCTCCCGGTTGCCCTCGTCGTCCTGGAAGCCACTGGCGGCTTCGAGGCGAGCGTAGCTGCAGCACTCGCCGCAGCCGGGCTGCCGCTCTGCATCGTCAACCCGTGCCAGATCCGCGACTTCGCCAGAGCCATGGGCCGGTTGGCAAAGACACACACGCTCGACGCCGAGGTGATCGCCCTCTTCGCCGAACGCATCAGACAACCGGTCAGGCCTTTGCCGGAACCGGAGAGACGGCACATCGCCGAGCTCGTGAGCCGGCGGCGGCAGATCATCGGGATGATCAACATGGAGACCAACCGCCGCGATCAAGCCGTGGACAAGCAGCTGAGCCGGCGGCTTAGCCGCCACATCGCCGTCCTGGAAAAAGAGCTCGTCGTGCTCGATGGGGATATCGGCCAAACCATCAAGGCCTCTCCCGTTTGGTGCGAGACTGAGGCGTTGCCCAAATCCGTTCCCGGAGTTGGAGACGTCACCGCGCGCACGCTTCTGGCTCGGCTGCCTGAACTGGGCACTATCGGTCGCCACCAGCTCGCGGCTCTTGTCGGCATCGCTCCAATCAACCGCGACTCTGGCCTGATGCGGGGCCGGCGATCCATCGCGGGTGGGCGAACATCTGTGCGAGGCGTACTGTACATGGCTGCGCTGACTGCAATCCGGCGAAACTCTCCGTTCTGGCCCTTCTACGAGCGGCTCACTGGGCGTGGCCGGCTGAGGAAGGTCGCCCTCG
The DNA here is from genome assembly GCF_022829565.1 of Methylobacterium sp. J-001. Classification (NCBI taxonomy): domain Bacteria; kingdom Pseudomonadati; phylum Pseudomonadota; class Alphaproteobacteria; order Hyphomicrobiales; family Methylobacteriaceae; genus Methylobacterium; species Methylobacterium sp. J-001. Next base: position 92 of record NZ_JAKSYN010000087.1, on the reverse strand, counting down.
TGGCAGTGATGCGAAAGCCCCTGGTGACGCTCAACGCCATCGTCCGCGACCGCACGCCCTGGCAGCCCCTCGAGACTTGACCTTCAACACAG
>NZ_JAKSYN010000085.1:0-8643 GCF_022829565.1 Methylobacterium sp. J-001 | reverse complement strand
GGGCGGCGGGGCGCTGCGCCTGCTCTGGTGGCAGGCGCCGACCCTGATCAACCCGCATTTCGCCATCGGCACCAAGGACCAGGAGGCTTCCCGGATCTTCTACGAGCCGCTGGCCGCCTGGGACCCGGACGGCAACCTCGTCCCCGTTCTCGCCGCCGAGATCCCGTCCAAGGAGAATGGCGGGCTGGCCGCGGACGGCCGCTCGGTGGTCTGGAAGATCAAGCCCGGGGTGCTCTGGCACGACGGCAAGCCGCTCACCGCCGACGATCTCGTCTTCACCTGGGAATACGCCCGCGACCCCGCCACCGCGGCGGTGACGATCGGCTCCTACAAGGATTGCAAAGTCGAGAAGATCGACGACCTCAGCATCCGGATCCTGTTCGACAAGCCGACGCCGTACTGGAGCGATGCCTTCGTGGGCACGGTCGGCATGGTGATCCCGAAACACCTGTTTTCCGCCTATACCGGCGCCAAGTCCCGGGAGGCGCCGCAGAACCTCGCGCCGGTGGGCACCGGCCCGTACCGGTTCCTCGAATTCCGGCCCGGCGACATCGTCCGGGGCGAGCGCAACCCGAACTATCACCTGCCCAACCGTCCCTATTTCGACAGCGTCGAGATGAAGGGCGGCGGCGACGCGGTCTCGGCGGCCCGGGCCGTGCTCCAGACCGGCGAGTACGACTACGCCTGGAACCTGCTCGTCGAGGACGAGGTGCTCAAGCGCCTGGAGACCGGCGGCAAGGGCCGGGTCGACGTCGTCTACGGCGGCAAGCTCGAGTTCCTGCTGCTCAACACCACGGACCCGAACGTCGAGGTCGACGGCGAGCGCTCCTCGATCAAGACCAAGCACCCGGCCTTCTCCGACCCGAAGGTCTGCCACGCGATGAGCCTGCTGGTCGATCGCAAGTCGATCCAGGACTACATCTACGGCCGCACCGGCCGGGCCACGGCCAATTCGGTGAACGGCCCGGAGCGCTTCGTCTCGAAGAACACCCGCTTCGCGTTCGATCCGGCCAAGGCCAACGCGCTCCTCGACGAGGCCGGCTGGGCGAAGGGCTCCGACGGCATCCGGGCCAAGGACGGCAAGCGCCTGAAGCTGCTGTTCCAGACCTCGATCAACGCTCCGCGCCAGAAGACCCAGGCGATCATCAAGCAGGCCGCCGCCAAGGCCGGCATCGAGATCGAGCTGAAATCGATCACCGGCTCGGTGTTCTTCTCCTCCGACACCGCCAACCCGGACACGTTCCCGCATTTCTACGCGGACATGGAGATGTACGCGTTCAGCATGACCCAGGCCGATCCCTCGATCTGGCTGCTCCAATACGTCTCCTGGGAGGCCGCCACCAAGGAGAACAAGTGGCAGGGCCGCAACATCGCCCGCTGGCGCAACGCCGATTACGACGCCGCCTACAAGGCCGCTCAAGCCGAACTCGACCCGGTCAAGCGCGCCGCCCTGCTGATCAAGGCCAACGATCTCGCGGTGTCGGAGAATATCCTGCCGTTGATCCACCGGGCCGAGGTCTCGGGGGTCTCCGCCAAGCTCGTGGCGCCGCGCAGCGGCTGGGACAACGACCTGTCGTTCCTGCCCGAATGGAGCCGGGAGGCCTGAGCGGGAGCCGCGCACCATGGGCGCCTACATCCTGCGCAGGCTGCTGATCGCGATCCCGAGCCTGCTCGGGATCAGCCTGATCCTGTTCGTCGTCCTGGCCCTCGCGCCGGGCGACCCGTTCGGCGAACTCGCGGCCAACCCGAACGTGCCCCCCGAGGTGCGCGCGGCGCTGCGGGTCAAGTTCGGCCTCGATGACCCGATCTTCACCCGCTACCTGCGCTGGCTCTGGGCCATGCTGCACGGGGATTGGGGCTTCTCCTTCGCCAGCCGGGTGAACGTCGACGCGCTGATCCTTCAGCGGCTGCCGACCACCCTGTTCGTGGTCGGCTCCTCGCAGATCCTGGCCCTGCTGGTGGCGGTGCCGGTGGGGCTCTACGCCGCTCGCCGGCCCTACTCGCTGGCCGACCAGGTCGCCAACACCTTGGCCTTCGTGGGCTTCTCGCTGCCGACCTTCTTCACCGGCCTGCTGTTCATCCTGCTGTTCTCGATCAAGCTCGGCTGGCTGCCCTTCGTCTACCAGGCCAACCTCCCCGGCACTGGCCTCGCCTGGGCCTGGGAGAACATCCGGCAGGCCATCATGCCGGTGGCGGTGCTGGGCTTCTTCCAAGCCGCCTCCTACACCCGCTACGTGCGTGCCTCGGCGCTGGACGTCGCCCGCCTCGACTACGTCACCACCGCCCGGGCCAAGGGGCTCACCGAGGGCACGGTGACGCGCCGGCATATCGCCCGCAACGCCCTGATCCCGGTGGTGACGCTCGTCGCCCTCCAGATCCCGGCGGTGTTCGGCGGCGCCATCGTCACCGAGCAGATCTTCCGGATCCCCGGCATCGGCTCCCTGCTGATCGACGCGATGCTGGCCAACGACACCCCGGTGGTGATGGCCGTGACCTTCGTGTTCGCCGGCCTCGTCGTCCTGTTCAACCTCGTCGCGGACCTGCTCTATGGCTGGCTCGACCCTCGCATCGCCCTCCGTTGAGGCGCCCCCCCGCCCGCGCGCACCGGCCTCGCCCGGGCGGGAGACCTGGCGGCGCTTCCGCCGGCACCGGCTGGCTCTGGCCAGCGTCGCCGTGCTGGCGGTGCTGGTCGGCGGCGTGCTGTTCGGCGGCCTGATCTGGCCGCTGGCCATCGACGACATCGACTTCTCGGCCCAGCTCCAGGGCCCGTCCTGGGCGCACCCGTTCGGCACCGATGATCTCGGCCAGGATCTGCTCGCCCGGATGATCTACGGGGGGCGGATCTCGCTCGCGGTCGGCTTCGCCGCCATGGCGGTGGCGAGCCTGATCGGGGTCGTGGTCGGGGCGCTGGCCGGCATGTCGCGTCGACTACTCGACCCCGCCCTGATGTGGCTGACCGACCTATTCCTGTCCCTGCCGCAGCTGCCCTTGCTGCTGCTGGTGATCTACCTGTTCCGCGACAGCCTGAAGGCCATGTTCGGGGTCCAGGGCGGCGTCTTCCTCATGATCGTCGCGGTGATCGGGGGCCTGCGCTGGATGCCGGTCGCCCGGCTGGTGCGGGCGCAGTTCCTGACGCTGCGCGAGAAGGAGTTCGTGGAGGCGGCGCGCTCGCAGGGTGCCACTACCGGGCACCTCGTGCGCCGCCACATCCTGCCGAACGCGCTGGGGCCGGTGATCGTGGCCGCCTCCATCGAGGTCTCGGCGGCGATCATCGCGGAATCGACCCTCTCGTTCCTCGGCCTCGGCTTCCCCCCGGACATCCCGACCTGGGGCCGCCTGCTGTTCGACGCCAAGGACCATCTCGACGTCGCCCCGCACTGGGCGCTGTTCCCCGGCGGCGCGATTTTTTTGACCGTGCTGTCGATCAACTTCATCGGCGACGGCCTGCGCGACGCCCTCGACCCGCGACGGGTTTTTTAGGCATGGGCCTGCACGGATCTGATCGCGGCCGGCCTGTCGCGCGCCTTCCCTCCCCCCTCTGCGGGGGAGGGTGGCTCCCGAAGGGGGTCGGGAGGAGGGAGCGACGGTGCAGGATAGGGCTTCGCCCGTCGTGCCGGTCGCGCCGTGTCCTGAACCCGGGTTCCCCTCTCCCGATCCGGCCTGACGGCCGGCCCACCCTCCCCCGCAGAGGGGGGAGGGAGAGGCGCGGGTGGTCACTCGTCCACCCCAGCCCGCAACGGTGCTGGCAGCTTGAAACCTGGATGGGTGAGGAGTGACCCCCGTGACGGATCCGATCCTGTCGGTGCGCGACCTCACCGCCGCCTTCCGCTCCGACGGGCGCTGGCGGGAGGTCGTGCACGGCGTCTCGTTCGACATCGGCCCCCGGGAGACCGTGGCGCTAGTGGGCGAATCCGGCTCCGGCAAGAGCGTCAGCGCGATGTCGATCATGCGCCTGCTCGCCCGGGACGCGAGCCGCATCGGCGGCAGCGTGCGCTTCGAGGGGCGGGAGTTGCTCACCGCCTCCGAGGCCGAGATGCGGCGGGTCCGGGGCGATGCCATCGCCATGATCTTCCAGGAGCCGATGACCTCCCTGAACCCGGTCCTGACCGTCGGCTTCCAGATCGCCGAGGCGCTGATCCGGCACCGGGGCCTGTCGCGGTCCGCCGCCGAGGCCGAGGTGGTCCGGCTGCTCGATAAGGTCCGGATCCCCGGCGCCCGGTCGCGGATCCATCAATACCCGCACCTGTTCTCGGGGGGCATGCGCCAGCGGGTGATGATCGCCATGGCGCTCGCCTGCCGGCCAAAACTCCTGATCGCCGACGAGCCGACCACGGCGCTCGACGTGACGATCCAGGCCCAGATCCTCGACCTGATCAAGAGCCTCCAGGACGAAGAGGGCATGTCGGTCCTGTTCATCACCCACGACATGGGCGTGGTCGCCGAGATCGCCGACCGCACGGTGGTGATGTATCGCGGCCGCGCCGTGGAGGCCGGCCCCACCGCCCGGATCTTTGCCGCGCCCGAGGATCCCTACACCCGGGCGCTGCTCGCCGCCGTGCCGCGGCTCGGCGCCATGGCGGGCCGCGCCCGGCCGATGCGCTTTCCCGTGATCGACCGCGCCACCGGCGTGGCGGAGCCGACGCCCGAGACCCCCGACACCGTCAAGGCCGCCGAGCGCCCGGTCCTGGAGGTCCGCGACCTGACCACGCGGTTCGAGATCCGCTCCGGCCTGTTCGCCCGGGTCACGGGCCGGGTCCACGCGGTGGAGCGGGTCTCGTTCAGCCTGGCGGCCGGGGAGACCCTGGCGCTGGTCGGCGAATCCGGCTGCGGCAAGTCCACCACCGGCCGCTCGATCCTGCGCCTGGTCGAGCCGCTTGCCGGCTCGGTCCTGCTCGACGGCGAGGACATTGCGGGCCTCGACCCCAAAGCCCTGCGCACGCGCCGCCAGCGGATGCAGATGATCTTCCAGGACCCGTTCGCCAGCCTCGACCCGCGCATGAGCGTCGGCGCCGCGGTGGCCGAGCCGCTGCTGATCAACCGCCTCGCCACGGCCCGTGAGGCGCGCGCGCGCGCCGAGGCGCTGCTGACCCGCGTCGGGCTGCCGGCCGAGGCCGCCGGGCGCTTCCCGCACGAATTCTCCGGCGGCCAGCGCCAGCGGATCTGCATCGCCCGGGCCCTGGCTTTGCGCCCCCGCCTGATCGTGGCCGACGAGGCGGTCTCGGCGCTCGACGTCTCGGTGAAGGCGCAGGTGGTGAACCTGATGCTCGACCTGCAGGCCGAGATGGGGCTCGCCTACCTGTTCATCTCCCACGACATGGCCGTGGTCGAGCGGGTGAGCCACCGGGTGGCGGTGATGTATCTCGGCGAGATCGTGGAGATCGGCCCGCGGGCGGCCGTGTTCGGCGACCCGCAGCATCCCTACACGAAGAAGCTGCTCGCCGCCGTCCCGGTCCCCGACCCGGCCCGCCGCCGGGACCGCCACGCCCTGCCGGACGACGAGATCCGCAGCCCGATCCGGCCGCCGGACTACGTCGCGCCCGAGCGCCTCTACCGGGAGGTCTCCCCGGGCCACATCGTGCAGGAATGGGGCGCCGACTGGGAGGCCGCGACGACGCGGGTCGCGGCGGCGTGACGGGGGCCGCCGTCTGAGGGCTCAGTGCCGGCGCAGCGCCCGCTTGACCCGGCTGTCCGCATGCGGGTCGGCGTAGTGCAGCAGCGCCGTGGCGCGGATCGCGTCGGCGTCACACGGCTCGTTGGTATGCAGCGAGCGGTAGCCCCAGAAGAAATACAGGCTCCTGGGTTTGAGCGAGAGCCGGATCATGCGCCGGCTGCCCCGGCGATAGGCCGCGTTCAGCAGAGCCTGCGAGACCCGGTTGTCGACCAGCACCTTGTCGAGGAGGTTGCCGAGATAGGTCCGGCGCAGGCCGCGGGTGTTGGGGTGGATGATCAGCCGGCCCGGATTGCCGTGCTCGGGAACCGCGATGGGGATCAGCGCCGTCAGGACGTAGGAGTCGAAATGGAAGCGCATCGAGTGCTTCTGGACGCCACGTCCGGAAAGGCAGCGCAGGACCTGGTAGAAGCCGCTCTCCGGGGCAGGCTTGCCGACCTCGCTCTCATAGATACGGCGGCAGAGAGACACAAAGTTCGGATCCTTGGGCAAGCTGGCCAGGAACGTTCCGCCGAGTTGTTCCGTCCCCGTGAATCCGATATACTCGCCGTTGTTGGCTGTAATGGCATCCGCGACGAAGGCTTGTGCAGCGCATAAGAGATCCGGGTCGACGTAATCGTCGATCACGGCGTAACCATTCGCATTGATCTGCGCTGCCAGTGCGGCCGCCATCGTCCCGGATGGGTCTCTGTTGATGAAATTCATGGAAGCGCCTCTATCGAGTAGAACACTTCACGTTCTATAACGAGTGTAATTTTTCGATAATATTGAGTAGATACGAATCATCGCCGAAGGTCAAATGCAATTATAGGGCAGGCCTGCAATATTCATTCGCATGCCTGCCGGTTCGTCGAGCTTAATTGTCGCGTGACGATCGGATCATCGAGGGTCGCGACACTGACGAGGCCGACGTCGAGACGCGACATATGCGTCTGGCGTGTTCCCTTCGCCGCTCCGTGCGGCCCTGACCCGTCGGGCCTGCGATGCCGAACGCAGCGCGCGTCGGCCTCAGGCATGTGGGAGAGGGGCAGCAGGAGGCGGCGCCTGTCCGGAAGGGCCTGGGACCAGACGCTCAGACGCGTGACCATCCCGGCGCAGGCCGTGCAAGCCTATCCCTTGGCCACGCACACGGTGATGGCAGAGGCGCCGGCATAGGGGCGGTCGGCCTTGGCGATCGCCTTGGCGGCCGTCTCGCAGGCGTCCTTGGTGTTCAACGCGCCGAGACGATCGCGGAGCCGGATCCGGCCAGCATGATGATGAGCACGTAGACCAAGGCATCCTCCTCGGGGCGAGGATGCCGCGGGCGCCGCCGGATGTCGCCCGCGCATCCCGAACGGGCAACGCGTCGATCGTATCCTGAGCAGGATGAGGCGCGGCTGCGCGAACCTGCTGATGGATCTCGCGATTGGCCGGTCAGATGGCGGAGGGAGCGTCCTTCAAAGGACTGTCCGCCACTGTCCGCCGTTGACCGTAAGCTGTTGTTTTTCTTGGGGCGCCCCGTCCCGCTTTGTCTTCCCGTACACGCACGGACACGCTACAATCCGGCTCACTTTTGTAGGTATGGCTGTAGGTTGTGATTTGAGGCGTGGGCCGGGACAGCTGTCGGCACTGGTGGTCTCGCGCACGCGGGAACCGGGCCTCTACGCCGACGGCGGTGGCCTCTACCTGCAGGTGACACATGCCGACGCCCGGTCATGGATCTTTCGGTTCATGCTCAACGGCCGCGCCAGGTCGATGGGTCTCGGCTCGCTTCACACGCTGACGCTGGCCGAAGCGCGCAGCAAGGCCACGGAGTGCCGAAAGCTCTGCCTCGACGGTATCGACCCAATAGAGGCCCGACAGAGGGTTCGATCGGCCGCTCAGCTCGACGCGGCGAAGGCCATGACGTTCGACGCATGCGCCGAAGCCTACATCGAGGCGCACAAGAAAGGCTGGCGCAACGAGAAGCACGTCGACCAGTGGCGCAACACCCTGGCGACCTACGCGTCGCCGGTGTTCGGCGTCCTCCCCGTGCAGGCTATCGACACCGGACTCGTGATGCGGGTGATCGAGCCGATCTGGGGCGACAAGACTGAGACCGCCACCCGGGTCCGAGGCCGCATCGAATCCGTGCTCGACTGGGCTGCGACCCGCGGCTACCGGCAAGGCGAGAACCCGGCGCGCTGGCGCGGCCACCTGCAGAACCTCTTGCCGAAGCGATCGAAGGTGCAGCGCGTCGAGCACCATGCCGCCATCCCCTTCGTTCAGATCACCGAATTCGTCGCCAGCCTTCGCCAGCAAAACGGTACCTCGCCCCTGGCGCTGGAATTCACGATCCTGACGGCCGCCCGCACTGGCGAGGTGATCGGGGCGACCTGGGATGAGATTGACCTAGCCGAACGGGCCTGGACCGTGCCGGCCGAGCGGATGAAGGGCGGTCGCGAGCACCGGGTGCCACTCTGCGCTCAGGCCTTGAGGATCCTCGAACGGTTCAGGGCGCTCGACGACAAGTATGTCTTCCCCGGCGGCAAGCGCGGCAGGCCTTTGTCGAACATGGCTATGCTGGAGCTGCTGAAGCGGATGGGCCGGCCGGACCTGACCGTGCACGGGTTCCGGTCAACGTTCCGCGACTGGGCGGCCGAGACGACGCACTTCCCGAACGAGATGGTGGAGATGGCGCTCGCCCACATCATCGAGAATAAGGTCGAGGCGGCCTACCGGCGGGGCGATCTATTTCAAAAACGTCACGAATTAATGAACGCATGGGCGGTGTACTGTGTTGGATGAATGGATCTCATTAGCGCGAGCATTCGAAATGATGCTTGCGTCGGAAATAGATTCACTTCTTGTTGAGAGCAAGCTAGAGCATCGGAACTTTAATTAGACGCATATCCCTTGGCTTTGAGGAAGTTCCAGCATTCCTGGGGCTCGAACAGGTCGCAGATGTCGCCGATGGCGCGCCAGAGGGCGTCGAAGGTACGGGCCTTGGCCTTGCG
>NZ_JAKSYN010000080.1:0-94467 GCF_022829565.1 Methylobacterium sp. J-001 | reverse complement strand
CCAACTAGCTAATCAGACGCGGGCCGATCCTCCGGCAGCAAGCCTTTCCCCAAAAGGGCGTATCCGGTATTAGCTCAAGTTTCCCTGAGTTATTCCGAACCAGAGGGCACGTTCCCACGCGTTACTCACCCGTCCGCCGCTTACCCCCGAAAGGGCCCGCTCGACTTGCATGTGTTAAGCCTGCCGCCAGCGTTCGCTCTGAGCCAGGATCAAACTCTCACGTTGAAGAGATTGATCTGGCCGATCACGTACTTCTCAGACGGAGCCTCACAATCGATCCCGCAGCGCTTCACAGCGCGACGAAATCGGTGAGCTCAAAAAGAGATCCGACGATCGGCACTAGTCTCTCACTTGTCGAAGCCAAAGCTCCGACCGCAAGGACAAACGCCGTCCGCGTCTCCCTTCCTCAAATCCAACAATGTCAAAGACCCAGGCGAACCGGTGACCCGACCGCCATCGACAGAACGACGATCCGGGCCAGAAACCCGATCACCCGCTTGTCCGACTGGGAGAACCGTGATACCGGCTAGACCATCCGGTCGGCCGCCTCAGCGGTGGAGGGCGTCTAGAGCCCGCCGATCCCCTTGTCAACCCCGCCGCCGAACCCGCCGAAACGAACCCGACCCCGAAGCCAGCATCGGACAAAAACAGACTATCGCCCGGCAAACCCGCCGGTCAATCGCCGATCCTGTCAGAAGATGCCTCAGCGCCCGGTCCACTTCCGCGGCCGGCGCCGATGAACAGGGGTATACGCACACCAACCCGGGTCGTCAACACCGGTCGGAACATTTTCGCAGGGCGGTCCGGATCGACCCCCCTCCCCTCTCGGTTCGTCGCCGTGAATTCCCTCGCGGGCACGCGCTGCGTAGAGAGGTGTGGCGCCTCAATCTCGACAAGCTGGCCCCCGAGATGAACGGACCGCGTGCGGACGGCGCGGGCGTGCCCGTCCGTCGACCCTCATGACCAGCGAGAGCCCCGTGCGCCGTCGTCTTTCCGGGACCTTCGAGTGAAGCGCGAGCGACTCAAGATCGGCGACGTGGCCGCCCTCGCCCCCGGCGTCGGCCGCGGAGTCCAGGCGCCCCTCGACCTTCTCGGTGCGGACGCGACCCAGATCGATCGCCGCGCCGTCAATCTCCGTTGGCTTTGCGCCAGCACTCTCACAGGTCTGACCGGCGCGGGCCTGATCGCTGCGGCGCTCCACGTCTCCCTGCAGGGCGATGTCTCCTTCGCAGCGATCCCCGAGAAGGCGACGATCATGCCCCGGCCGCAACCGAGCGAGAGTGGCGCCAACCTCGCCCGCAAGGGTGACCGGCTGGTGCGCAACCTCATGATCGCCTCGGCCAAGCAGAGTTTCCGCGCGCCGGTCACGGTCCGTTTGGGAGACCGCGAGATCATCAAGGCCAAGGCCTTCGTGCGGATCACCACGCCCCTGTCTATGACGACGGGGGTGTATGCCGGCGAGCTGCCTCGGTTCGACCCGATGAAGTTCGTCTCCGACGAGCCGTTGGAGCGTGCCCCCGATGCGGCTGCCGACGCGCCCGGGGCGGAGGTCACGGTGGTCAAGCGCGACCTGGCGGACGCGACCATAGACGCCAACGCCCCGGCGCTCACCGACGACGACGTGACCGCGCAGGTGGAGGAGGAGCGCCGGATCGCCGCCGAGGCCGGGCGCCGGGCGGCCATCCCCATCGCCCCGCAGATCCTCCTGTCCCGCACCCTCCAGCAGGGTGCCGCCGGCGGCGATGCGGAGAGTTCGACCGCCAAGGACGCCAACCCGTTCAGGGCGATCGAGGTGCTGGTCGTGCCTGAAAACGTCACCAAGGTCGCCAAGGTCGAGCTGAAGCCGAACGAGGCGCCCCTCGTGGAGGAGCGCGACATCGCGCTGAAGCGTGGCGAGACCCTGGAGGGCATCCTTAAGGCCACCGGCCTGGCGGGTGACGAGCAGATCCGTGGGATCGTTGCGGCGCTCGGCGGCAAATCCCGCACGGCCGCGCTGCCGGAAGGCCAGCAGATGCGGGTGCAGATCGCCCCCGGGCCCCATCCCGGCGATCCGCGCCAAGTTACCCGCGTCGTCTTGTACGGCGAGAACGGCATTGAGGGCATCGCGGCGCTCAACGACCGGAGTGCCTTCGTCTCGGTGGCACCGCCGACCGAGGAGACCCCCTCCTCCAAGCCGCAGCCGCAGGCGGATTCCGGGGAGGATGACGAGGAGGATTCCGGCTCCGGCCCCCGCCTCTACCAGAGCCTCTACGAGACGGCCGCGCGCCACGACCTCCCGCGGGCCACCGTCGAGGACATCGTCCGGGTCTTCAGCTACGACCTGGACTTCCAGCGCCGGATCGCGAACGGCGACGGGCTCGACGTGTTCTACACCTATGATGACGAAGCCGGGGCCGACCGGCCGGACCTGCTCTATGCCGCCCTGACGCTGGGGGGCGAGACGCGCAAGGTCTACCGCTTCCAGTCGCCGGATGACGGCACGATCGACTATCTCGACGAACAGGGGCGGTCCCTGAAGAAGTTCCTGCTGCGCAAGCCGATTCCGGACGGGATCATGCGCTCCGGCTTCGGCTATCGGATGCACCCGGTGCTCGGCTACGCCAAGCTGCATACCGGCGTCGATTGGGCGAACCCGATCGGCACCCCGATCGCGGCGGCCGGCAACGGCGTGGTGATCCGCGCCGAGATGACCTCGGGCTACGGCAACCGCGTCGAGATCCAGCATATCAACGGCTACGTGACCACCTACAACCACATGTCGCGGTTCGGCCGCGGGGTGAAAGAAGGCGTCCGGGTCCGGCAGGGCCAGATCATCGGCTATCTCGGCTCGACGGGCCTCTCGACCGGTCCGCACCTGCACTACGAGGTGATCATCAACGGCCACTTCGTCGACCCGATGAAGATCCGCGTGCCGCGCGGCCGCGAGCTCGACGGACGGATGCTCACCGAGTTCAAGCGCCAGCGCGAGCAGATCGACGCGACCATGCTGAAATCAAAGAGCGCCACGGCGTTGGCGCAGCGCGACGCCGCCGTGCGCTGAGCGCAGCCGTCGGTTCAGGCGAAGCCAAGGCGGGCGCGGAGTTCTTCGGGCGTGACGCCCGCCTGCCTGAGATCGGCGAGGCTCTGCGAGCCCCTGGACTTGGCGAGCTTCTCGCCGTCGGGATCCAGGATCAGCGCGTGGTGATGGTAGCGCGGCGTCGGAAGAGCAAGCAGACATTGCAGCAGCACGTGGAGGTCGGCGGCCGCTTCGAGGTCGCGGCCCCGGACCACGTGGGTAATCCCCTCCGCCGCGTCGTCGTGGACGACGGACAGATGGTAACTCGTCGGCACGTCGCGGCGGGCGATGACGGCATCACCCCAGCGGGACGGGTCGGCCGCGATCCAGCGCGTGTCGGCCGCGTCGAAGGTTTCGTAGCCCAACGCATCGCCCGCGCAGCGCAGGGCCGCTGCCATGTCCAGGCGCCAGGTATGCGGCTCGCCGCGGGCCAGGCGTTCGGCCCGGATCGGCGGATCGAGCCCGCGACAGGTGCCGGGATAGAGCGGCGCGCCATCCGGATCGTGCGGGGTATCGGCCATGGCACCCGCGCGCGCCCGGATCTGCCCGCGGGAGCAGAAGCACGGATAGGCGAGTCCGCGGTCGATCAGACGCTGGAGCGTCGCCCGGTAGGATTCCATGTGGCGGGACTGGCGTCGCACCGGCTCCGGATAGGTCAGGCCGAGCCAGGCGAGGTCGGCAACGATCGCATCGATCAGGTCCGGCTTCGAGCGGAGCGGATCGATATCCTCGATGCGCAGGCGGCAGAGGCCGCCCATCCGCCGCGCCAGTCGGGCGTTGAGCAGGGCCGAATAGGCGTGGCCGAGATGGAGCCGTCCGTTCGGGCTCGGCGCGAAACGGAGGATCGGCGCGTCCGGTTTCAACCGTCGCGGTGGCGCAGGCAGCGCGGCTCGGCCGTCTGGCAGGCGATGCCGGGCAGCGAGCAGGCAGGACCGTCGGCCAGGCGTTGGCAGACGCGGCAGCCGTCGGTCCATTCGAGGCAGGCCGGGTCGTCGGCCACCGAGCGTGCCGGGGCGGGGTGCCGGGCGGGCAGGAGCTCACCGAGAAGCACCGTTGCGACCACGAGGATCGCGATGCCCCAGGCAGCGAGGGCGCCGCTCGACGAGCGCGGTGCGGGCGGCTGGGAGGAGTCTGTCGACATAGGCTTTCTGTTGGCGCGGGGAGCGGCTGGCTGTCAACGCGGGCGTGGCGGGCTCAGGCGGCCTGCGCGGTGCGGCGTTCCAGGAGGGCCGGCAGCAGCTTCAGGTTGAGGGGCTTGGCCAAGAAGCCGTCGAAACCGGCCGCGCGGGCGGCAATCTCGTCCTCCCTCCCGGCATTGGCGGTGAGCGCCACGAGGTGAAGCCGAGCCCCCTCCCCTGCCGTTTCCGCGGCGCGGATCCGGCGGGCGGTCTCGTGGCCGTCGAGCCGGGGCATGCGCACGTCGATCAGCGCGAGGTCGAACGGCCCGTCCGATGCCAGGCGCTCCAGCGCCTCGACGCCGTCGACCGCGTGGACCACCGCGGCGCCGAGGCGCTCGAGGGCGCGGGTGGCCAGCAGGGCGTTGATCGGGTTGTCCTCGGCCAGGAGGACGCGCTGGCCGGTCCCGGTCCGCGCCGGGGCGGGAACCGGGGCGGGGGCGGCTTCGACCGTGATCGGCGGGGCGAGCAGACGCTCGAACAGCGAGCGCGCCCGGACCGGTTTGATCAGGTAGCCGTCGAACCCGGCCGCGCCCGGCGCCCCGAAGCCGCGGCGGTCGAAGGGCGAGAGCAGGACCAGGCTGCAACGCACCCCGCAGGCATGCGCGGCGTCGGCGATCTGGCGGACTGCGGCGTCGCCCAACGCCCGGTCGGCCAGCACCGCATCGAAGGCCGCGCCCGACAGGGCGTCGAGGCCGTCCTCCAGGGTTCCCACGATGACGGTGGCTGCTCCCGCCCGGGACAGGCTGCGGGCGAGGTAGGGGGCCTGGTAAGGCGAATCGGCCACGATCAGGCAGCGTTGGCCTTCAAGCCCCGGCAGCGGAGCAGGGCTGGGGTGTGCGCCCGCGGCTTCCGGCAGGGGCAGGACGACCCGGAAGGTCGAGCCGCGGCCGACGCGCGAATCCGCGTCGATCCCGCCACCCATGCGGGTTACCAGCCTGCGGGTGATGGCGAGGCCGAGGCCGGTGCCCTCATGGCTGCGGCTGGCGCTGCCGTCGCCCTGCTCGAACTCCTCGAACAGGATCGGCAGGCGGTCCGCCGGGATGCCCGGGCCGGTATCGGATACGGAAAGCACCGCCTCCCCTCCCCCACCCGTCATGCGGGCAAAGCTGAGGCTGACGCCGACGCCGCCGCGCTCGGTGAACTTGATGGCGTTGCCGGCGAGATTGATCAGGATCTGCCGCACCCGGTCGGCGTCGCCGATGAGCCCGCGGGGGAAGTCCTCGGTGACGTCGAGGGCGATCTCGATGCCCTTGTCCTGCGCCCGGGGGGCGAGGAGCTCGACGACGCTCTCGGCGAGCGCCGGCAGATCGAAGGGCTCGGCGGCGAGGTCCAGGCGCCCGGCCTCGATCCGGGAGAAATCAAGAACGCCGTCGATCAGCCCGAGCAGGGCCTGGCCGCTGGTGCGCACGGCCTCGACATAGGTCCGCTGCTCCAGATCGAGATGCGTGCCGAGCACCAACTCGGCCATGCCCAAAATGCCGTTGAGCGGCGTGCGCATCTCGTGGCTGACGGTCGCGAGGAAGCGCGACTTCGCCACGCTGGCAGCCTCGGCACGTTCGAGCGCCGCATCGCGGCTGCGCAAGGCCTCGACCCGGGCGGTCACGTCGCGGCCGGCCCGCAGCCAGTGCATCGCGTCGCCGTGGGCCACCGGCATCTCCACGAAGGCGAACCAGCGCACCTGGCCGTCCACCGAGCGGATCTGCGCCTCCATGCGGCGGACCCCGTCCTCGCCGACCTCGACCGCGCTCCGCTCCAGGATCTCGAGATCGATCTGCGCGCCGAGCAGATCGATGGCCGGGCGGCCGAGCAGCTGTGCATAAGCGTCGTTGGCGTAGGTGATCCGCCCGCGGGCATCGCGCTGGACGATCACCTCCGTGGTGGCCGCCACCAGGGCGCGGTAGCGGTCCTCGCTCTCGCTGATCCGCCAGATGCGGTCGTGCAGCCGCTCGGCCTCCGCCTCGTCCGGATCGGAGCGCCGGGCCCGCCAATGGCCGAGCGCGAGGGCTGCCGCGATCAGCAGCGCCAGCACGAGCGCGATATCCTTGACGACCATGGCTGCCTCCCCGGCTGCAGGCCGGCTCCGGGCAGGATCGCAGGGGAAGCTGAAGGCGGCGTTGGGAAAAGCGCTTAACCGCTGGTTGCGCCGATCGGAGCTGCGGAATGCTAAACGTCGTCGCAGCCCGATCCGAAGTCCGGCTCGCGAGTTGCCTGCCAGGACAAACGGTCCGGACGGAGATAGAACATATGCCGGGTGAGCATTACGACGTGATCATCGTCGGATCCGGCCCCGGCGGCGGGACGATGGCATGGCGTCTGGCCCAGACGGGCAAGCGCATCCTCCTGATCGAGCGCGGCGACTACCTGCTGCGCGAGCCGCGCAACTGGGACAGCCAGGCGGTGATCGTCGACGGCATCTACCAGACGAAAGAGACTTGGTATTCCTCGACTGGCAACAGCTTCCAGCCGGGCCTGCATTACTACGTGGGCGGCAATTCGAAATTCTACGGCTCGATCCTGTTCCGCCTGCGCGAGAAGGACTTTTCGAACATTCGGCACGAGGACGGCATCGCCCCGGCCTGGCCCGTGGGCTACGACGAGTTCGAGCCGCACTACCAGGCCGCCGAGGAGCTGTTCCACGTCCACGGCCAGCGCGGCGAGGATCCGACCGAGCCCTGGTCACGCAAGCCCTACGCGCATCCGCCGGTCTCGCACGAGCCGCGGATCCAGCAATTGTTCGACGACTTGAAGGGCAGCGGCCACCACCCGTTCCACCTGCCGGTGGGCGTGCGTCTGGTGGAGAAGGACGGGCGGGCCGTCTCCACCTCCCCCTGCATCAAGTGCGAATCCTTCGACGGCTTCCCCTGCCCGACCAACGGCAAGTCCGATGCCCAGACCATGGTGGTCGATCCGGCCCTGCGCGACTGCCCGAACCTGACGCTCTCGACCCGCACCTATGTCGAACGCCTGGTCACCGACCCGACCGGCCGCAGCGTCACCGGTGTGGTCGGCACGCGCGACGACGCGCCGTTCGAGGCCTCGGCCGATCTCGTCGTGGTGGCCTGCGGGGCGCTGTCCTCGGCGCTGCTGCTGCTGCGCTCGGCCAGCGACCAGCACCCGGACGGCCTCGCCAACGGCTCCGGCCAGGTCGGGCGCAACTACATGCGCCACAACAACTCGACGGTTCTGGCGATCTCCAAGATGCCGAACCCGACCCGCTTCCAGAAGACCCTCGGCCTCAACGACTTCTACTTCGGCGACCCCGACCCGAAGGACGATTGGAATTTTCCGCTCGGCCACATCCAGATGGTCGGCAAGTCCGACGGGGCCCAGATCCACGGCGAGGGGCTGCCAGGCTTCCTGCAATGGTTCCCCAACAAGCCGTTCGACTGGATCGCCAAGCATTCCGTCGATTTCTGGCTGACCTCGGAGGATATCCCACTCGCCCAGAACCGGGTCTATTATAAGGACGGCAAGGTCCATCTCGATCTCACCGAGACCAACGTCGAGGCGCACAAGCGCCTGCGCCGCAAGCTGCAGGAGATCTGCAGCTTCACGGACATGCATCCGCACCTGTTCGACCGGTCGCTCTATCTCGGCAAGAACGTCCCGATCGGCGGCACCGCTCACCAGGCCGGGACCCTGCGGTTCGGTGACGATCCCAAGACCTCCGTCCTCGACCGGCACTGCAAGGCGCATGAGCTCGACAATCTCTACGTGACCGATGCGAGCTTCTTCCCGTCGATCGGCGCCGTGAACCCGACCCTGACGATCATCGCCAATGCCCTGCGGGTGGCCGAGCATCTGATCGACCGGATGGGCGCCACGGACGAGATCGCCCCGCCGCGCCTGTTCGACCACACCGAGCCGAGGGAGCCCGTTCCGGCGTAAGTGTGTCGCTCTGCTATACAGGGGGATCGCCCTCGAACCGATCGTCCCGCCCTTGGCCATCGATCACATCGATCTCAGCCGGATCGACTTGAACCTGCTGGTTGCCCTGGATGCGCTGCTCGACGAGCGCAGCGTCACCCGGGCGGCCGCCCGGATCGGCGTCGGCCAGTCGGCGATGAGTTCAAGCCTCGCTCGGCTGCGTCGCCTCTTCGACGACGAGTTGCTTACCCGGGCCCCCGACGGCATGCGGCCGACGCCCCGGGCCCTGAAGCTCGCCGAGCCGTTGCGGGCGACGCTGCGGCAGGTGCAGGCTTTGGTTCATCGGGAGGAGCGGTTCGATCCGGCCACCGTTGAGCGCAGCTTCACGATCAGCCTTCCCGACAGCGTCGAGGTTTTGCTCGGGCCCCGGTTGATCGCGGAGCTGCGCCGGGAGGCCCCGGGGATCCGTTTGCTGCTGCGCTCCATCGAGCGGACCCGCATCCTCGACGAACTCGATGCCGACCAAGTCGATCTCGCCATCGGGTTCTTTTCGGAGGGGCAGATCCACCACAAGCAGCGGCTGCTCTACCGGGACAGCTACGTGGTGTTGTTCAACGCTGACCTGATCGGGCTCCAGCCGCCGATCGGCCTCGACGACTACCTGCGCTTCCCGCACGTGCTGACCTCCCTGCGGGAGACCGCTCATGGTGTGGTGGACGACGCCCTGGCGCTGATCGGGCGCTCACGCGTTCTCGCGGTGACGACGCCGCGCTTCCTCGTGGTGCCGTTCCTCGTCCGCGCCGCACCGGTGATCGCCACCATGCATGCCCGGCTCGCGACCTCTTTTGCCAGCGCGTTGTCGCTCGCGGTCAGCCCGGTGCCGGTGGCGCTGGACGAGGTGGCGGTCTCGATGCTGTGGCACGCCTCCTATGACCGCGACCCCGCCCACCGCTGGCTGCGCGACCTGCTGGTGCGGCTCGCCAACGAGGCGCCGGCCTTCGGGATGCTGTGACGGTTGCTTCGATAAACGCGTTTCACCAACCAAAACCGTCATTGCGATTGGAGCGAAGCAACCGAGGGAAACGCTACATTCGGCGATCGCGCGCTGCCCTGGGTTGCTTCGCTGCGCTCGCAATGACGGAGAAGGCGGTGTGACCTTCCCCGAACCTCACAAGCAGGGATCGGCCGCGGCCTCGAGCCGGCCGTTGGCGATGGCGGCGCGAAACAGGCTGAAATCCTCGGCGTTGCGGGCCGCATAGGCGGTGGCCCAGTCGGCCAGGGCTTCGCGCAGGTCCGGCCGCTTGCCGCTGCCACAATAGCCGGCGATCGCTGCGGCATCGCCGGTCCGGGCATGGGCCCGGGCCAGGAGTGCGCCGTAGGCGTACGAGAAGGTCAGGAGCGGCGGCCCTGACATCTCGGCCAGCGGGATCGCGCCTTTCAGATTCTTCATCTGGCGCACGTAGTATGGCCTGTCGTCGATCGTGGTCCAGCCGAGCAGCGGATCGCCCACGGCCTGGAGCAGGCGCTGCCCGTAGATGACGCGCTCGCCCTCGTGGCCGGCATAGGGCTCGGGCATGCCGGGCAGATACGGCGCGTGCGCCGGGCGGACCGCCTCCTTGACCTGGAGGAACAGCGCGTCCCGGTCGGAATTGCCGCAGAGAAGCGCCACGTAAGCCCGGGTCCCGACGCTGCCGACCCCGACGACCCGGTGGGCGACATCGATGACTTGGTATCGGTCGAGCATGAACCGCCGCTCGCGCGGCAGGGTCTCGGCGTAGCGCTCCAGCCCGGTGACGATGCTCTGCCGGGTGGCGTCATCCACCGGGGTAAGGATCGGGGCATCGGTGCGAAACCGCCAGCCGCCGTCGATGCGCCGCTCGGCGACCTGGGCCAGGAGGCTGCGGTTGTTCTTGCGCCGGGCCTTGTCCACGGCCCGGCGGACCACCGAGCGCGCCTCCGAATCCATGCGGATCCCGCCGAGATGCTCCGCATCCGCGCGGGTGGTCTGGTACCAGACTTCGAGCGATCCCTGCGGCGCCAGCCGCCGCATCGTACGCTGGTAGCCGGATACCGCCGTCATCACGGCGGCGCGGGTGGAATCCGGAGGCGTACCGGCGTCGCCTGTGGCGACTGCGATGCCGGCGCAGAGTCGCTTCAGGTCCCATTCCCACGGGCCGACCGTGACCTCGTCGAAATCGTTGAGATCGAGGACGATATCCCGCTGCGGCGTGCCGAACAGGCCGAAATTGTCGATGTGGGCGTCGCCGTTCATCACCACATCGATGCTGCTGCGGGGGCCGCGCGACAGGTCCCAGGCCATGACATGCGCGGCGCCGCGCAGGAATGCGAACGGGCTCGTCGCCATCCGGGCGACCCGCAGCGGGATGAGATGCGCCTGCCGGCCCTCGTGGGCTGCCTCGATCAGGCTGATCGGATCGGGACGATCCGACTCGGTGCGCAGGACCACGTGCTCCGCGTGCGGGACCTTCGCCCGCAGGGCCTTGCCGGCCTGTCGGCGCTTGTCCCAGGGCTCGACGCCCGCCCGCAGATCGATCTTCGGAAAATCGGCCAGGGGGACCAGCACCACGTCCTCGGCGGGCGCCCCGGAGGCCGGATGTGCCGCCGCGTGCCGGGTCTCGTCGCTGCGCACCTGGTCCATGATTTCCCGCCGAACCGAACGCACGAAGACCTTGACCGTACTCGGTCGTTCCGAGCCGGCTTCATCCCCGTACACGATAGGATTGGCCCGACTCTGTGACCATTCAGCTCGTGACGGCCCTTGACCACCTTACAGGCCAGTCCTCTAACCGATCCCTTATGCGGAGGGCGTCTGTCCCGACCCGATCCGTGCGGATCAAACCGACATGGTGGCCGGTGTATCAGGGGCGGACCGAACGGCGCCGTCAGGCGTCGCATCAGGTGGGACATCACATGCCCAAGGGCTCAGATCTTCTCGTTGCGGCCCTCGAGAACGAGGGCGTCGACCGCATCTTCGGCATCCCCGGCGAGGAGAATCTCGACGTCGTCGAATCGCTGCGCACGTCCAAGATCGAGCTGGTGCTGACCCGCCACGAGCAGGCGGCGAGCTTCATGGCCGCCACCCATGGCCGGCTGACCGGCCGGCCGGGCGTGTGCCTCTCGACGCTGGGCCCGGGCGCGCTGAACTTCTCCACCGGCGCCGCCTATGCCCATCTCGGCGCGATGCCGATGATCATCATCACCGGACAGAAGGGCATCCTGTCCTCGCGGCAGGCGAAGTTCCAGATCGTCGACGTGATCAGCTCGATGAAGCCGATCACCAAGATGGCCCGGCAGATCGTCTCCGCCTCGTCGATCCCCACCATCGTGCGCGACGCCTTCCGGGTCGCCACCGAGGAGCGGCCCGGTCCGGTGCTCCTGGAGCTGCCCGAGGACATCGCGGCTGAACAGGCCGAGGCTTACGTGGTACCGCCGCACCCGATCGACATCCCGGTCGCCCACCCGACCGCGATCGACCGGGCCGCAGCCATGATCCTCAAGGCCCAGCGTCCGCTGGTGATGCTCGGCGCTGCCGCCAGCCGGCCCCGGGCCACGGGCGATCTCGGCGGCTTCGTCCGGCGCACGCAGATCCCGTTCTTCACCACCCAGATGGGCAAGGGCACGGTCGCCAGCGGCACCAGCCTGTACATGGGCACCGCCGCGCTCTCCGAGCGCGACTACGTCCACGAGGCGATCGACAAGGCCGACCTGATCATCGCGATCGGCCACGACACGATCGAGAAGCCGCCCTTCTTCATGGGCCAGGCCGATCAGAAGGTCCTGCACATCGGCTACATGCCGGCCAATGTCGAGCAGGTCTATTACCCCGATGCCGAGGTGGTCGGCGACCTCGGGCCGACCCTGAAGCTGCTCGCCGACAAGCTGGAGGGCAAGCTGCCCAACGCCGGGGCCCTGCTGCCCCTGCGCGAGCGCATCCTCAGCCATATCGCCGATCGGGCCGGCGAGGACCGCTTCCCGGTGACGCCGCAGCGGCTGGTGCGCGACGTGCGCCGGGTGATCCCGGAGGACGGGATCGTGTGCCTCGACAACGGCATGTACAAGATCTGGTTCGCCCGGAACTACCGCACCTACGTCGCCAACACGCTGCTCCTCGACAACGCGCTCGCCACCATGGGCGCCGGCCTGCCCTCCGCCATGATGGCGGCGATGCTCTATCCCAACCGCCGGGTGATGGCGGTGTGCGGCGACGGCGGCTTCATGATGAACAGCCAGGAGCTGGAGACCGCGGTGCGGCTCAAGCTCAACCTGGTGGTGCTGATCCTCGACGACTCGGCCTACGGCATGATCCGCTGGAAGCAGGCGGTCGACAAGTTTGCCGACTACGGGATGACCTTCGGCAATCCCGATTTCGTGCTCTACGCCCAATCCTACGGCGCCAAGGGCCACCGGGTCGAAGCCGTCAACGACCTCGTCCCGACCCTGGACCGTGCTTTCGCCGAAGGGGGCGTGCACCTCGTCGCGGTGCCGATCGACTATTCGGAGAACACGCGCGTGCTGGTCGAGGAATTGCGCGAAAAGGTGAAGCATTTCGAGCCGGCGGAGTGAGCTTTCCGAAGGGTTCACGAAGGCACGAGGACAGGGCAGCGCGATGAATCCGTTCACTTTCCAGACCACCCCGAACGTCCTGTTCGAGGCCGGCGCGTCGAAGAAGCTGCCGGAAATCGTCGGCACCTTCGGGGCCAGGCGCGTCCTGCTGGTCACCGACAAGGGCGTCCGCAAGGCCGGCCTCACCGAGGCCGCCGAGGCGGCGCTGGCGGCGGCCGGCATCACCCTCGACGTCTACGAGGACGTGGTCGCCGACCCGCCCTCCACGGTGATCGAGGCGGCGGCCAAGCGGGCCCGGGAGCTGGGGACGGATCTCGTCCTTTCGATCGGCGGCGGCTCGGCCCTCGATACCGCTAAGCTCGTGGCCTACCTCGCGAAATCCGACGCGCCGCTGGATTCGATCTACGGCGTCGGCCTCGCCAAGGGCGACCGGCTGCCGCTGATCCTGGTGCCAACCACGGCAGGCACCGGCTCCGAGGTGACGCCCATCTCCATCGTCACGACGCCGACCACCGAGAAGAAGGGCGTGGTCGCGCCCAAGCTCCTGCCCGATTGGGCGGTGCTCGATCCCGAGCTGACGCTCGGTCTGCCGGCCGCCGTCACCGCGGCCACCGGCATCGACGCCATGGTCCACGCCATCGAGGCGTTCACCAGCAAGAACAAGAAGAACCCGATCTCGGACCAGCTCGCGAAGCAGGCCCTGGCGCTGCTCTCGGCCAACATCCGCACCGCCTGCTCGGACGGCAAGAACCTCGAGGCGCGCTCCGGCATGCTGCTCGGCTCGATGCTCGCCGGCATGGCCTTCGCCAACGCCCCGGTGGCGGCGGTGCACGCGTTGGCCTATCCCGTCGGCGCGATCTTTCACGTGCCGCACGGGCTCTCCAACGCCCTCGTGCTGATGGGGGTGATGCGCTTCAACCTGTCCCACGCCGAGGCACTCTACGCCGAGCTGGCGCCGATCCTGGACCCGGCCGCCGCCGACCTGCCGCCGGCCGAGGCCGCCGCCCGCTTCGTCGAATGCCTCGACGCGATCTGCCGCGACTGCAAGGTCCCGGCCTCGCTCGCGGAGGTCGGCGTCGCGCAGAAGGATCTGGAGCGGATGGCCACCGATGCGATGAAGCAGACGCGGCTCCTCGTGAACAACCCGCGCGAGGTCACCTACGACGACGCCTACGCGATCTACAGCGAGGCGCTCGGCGAGGCGCACCCGGCGGCCTGAGACGCTGCCTGAGAACCGGCCCGCCAAGGAGGCCGGATACCGCTGAGGAGGGGCGCCCAGATGGACCAGTTTGACGCGTTCAAGGCGATGGGCGAGTTCTGGACCCGCGCCGGCGCGGGATTCTTTGCACCCGGGGCGGCGCCGGGCTTCTCGTGGCCAACGCCGCCGCAGACCGATCTCGCCGGCCTCGCCACAGCACAGAGTCACCTCGCCCAGGCCTGGGCCTCGGCGACCGCCCTGTCGCAGACCCTGACCGCGTCGCTGCAGGGCGGCGCCGGCGCGGCGGACCCGACCGCCGGGGCGGTGCTGGCCAGGATCTTCGATCCGCAGGCCTGGCTCGGCGGCTCTGCGGAGTTCGACGCGGCGCTCACCCGGATGTCGGAAGGCCCGCAATTGGCCGACCTGTGGCAGACCGAGCGGCGCTACGGCGCGCTGTTCACCGCCTGGGCGGCTTTGCGGCGGGCGCAGGCCGAGCACCAGGCGGTGATGCTGGAGGCCTGGACCCGGGCGGCCGGCACTTTTGCGAAAGAGGCCAATGCCCGCGCCGAGCGTGGCGATGGGTTCAGCTCCGCCCGGGAGATGATGACCCGCTGGACCGAGACCGCCAACGCCGTCCTGCTGGAGGTCCAGCGCTCCGAGGCGTTCCTGGCCTCGCAGCGTGTGGTGCTGAAGGCCTCCACCGACCTGCGGCTCGCCCAGCAGGACCTCTCGACCTTCCTGTCGGATTTCTACGGGCAGCCGACCCGGGCCGAGCTCGACGACGTGCACAAGAGCCTGACCGAACTGCGCCGGGAGGTCCGGGCCCTGCGCCGCGAGCGCCGGGAGGCCGCCCGGGTCTCGAAGACGAGCGGCCGCGTCGCGCACGAAGCGGAGACGGCCCATGGCTGATCAAGAAGCCCCGAAGGCCCCCGTCCCCCCGCTGCCCCTCAACCCTGCCGAGATGCTGGCCGAGGTCGCCGATCTCGGCCGCCGGATCAGCGCGGGCGCCAAGCTGTTCTCGGACGTGCGCGACGCCGACGTGCAGATCGCCACCACGCCCAAGGACTTGGTCTGGAGCCAGGACAAGGTCTCGCTCTACCGCTACCGGCCGCTGGCCGAGAGCAAGGGCCTGCCGCCGGTGCTGATCGTCTACGGGCTGATCGGCCGCTACACCATGGCGGACCTGCAGGAGGACCGCTCGCTGGTTCGCAACCTGCTCAATCTCGGCCTCGACCTCTACGTGGTCGATTGGGGCAATCCCGGCCGGGCCGACCGCTACGTCACCATCGACGACTACGTCGACGATTACCTCGCCGAATGCGTCGCCTTCATCGGCGCGGCCGCGGGCCGCGAAACAATCAACCTGCTTGGGATCTGCGAGGGCGGCGTCTTCACCACCTGCTACGCCGCGCTCTACCCGGAGCGGGTCAACGCGATGGTGCTGACCATCACGCCGATCGATTTCCACGCCGATACGCGCGAGACCCGGGCCGGCCACGGCTTCATTAACGTCTGGACCCGGTCCCTGTCGCCCGAGGATGTCGACCGCCTGATCGACGCGCAGGGCTCGCTGCCTGGGGCGTTCATGGGCTCGGTGTTCTCGATGATGACGCCGATGCGCACCATGACGAAGTACAACCTCGACCTGCTCGATGCCCTGGACGACAAGAAGAAGTTTCTGAATTTCCTGCGCATGGAGAAATGGATCGCCGACCGCCCGGATCATCCGGGCGAGGCGGCCAAGCAGTGGCTCAAGGACCTCTACCAGGACAACAAGCTGGTCCAGAGCACCTTCGTGCTCGGCGGCCGCACCGTCGACCTGAAGCGCATCGCCTGCCCGGTGCTCAACGTCTTCGCCCAGGACGATCACATCATCCCGCCGGCCACCTCCCAGGCGCTCAAGGACAAGATCGGCACCGACGATTACACCGAGCTCGGCCTGCCCGGCGGCCATGTCGGCGTCTTCGTCGGCGGCAAGGCGCAGAAGTTGCTGGGCTCCGGCATCGCCGATTGGCTGGGTGCGCGTGGGTAGGATTCGCTCTTGTCGGTCCGTGACAAGCTCGGAGCCGCTCCCCTCCCCCCTCTGCGGGGGAGGGTGGCCCCCGAAGGGGGTCGGGAGAAGGGAACCCGGTTTCCGGATCAGGCTCCGCCTTCATGACGGCCGGAGTCCTGTTCTGCACCGTCGCTCCCCTCTCCCGACCCCTGCTGACGCAGGAGCCACCCTCCCCCGCAGAGGGGGGAGGGAGACACGAGCACCCCAGGCTCCGAGGATAACCGCATGGGCAGCCTGAAGAACAAGATCGTCAGCGCCGACGAGGCGCTCGCCATCCTGCAGGACGGCGACATGGTCGCGGTCTCGGGGTTCGTCGGCATCGGCACGCCGGACGAGCTGATCCTGGCGCTCGCCCGGCGGTTCGAGGCCGGCCACGGTCCCCACGGGCTCGGGCTGATGTTCGCGGCGGCCCCCGGCGACGGCAAAGAGCGCGGCCTCAACCGGCTGGCGATTCCGGGGCTGGTGCGTCGCGTCGTCGGCGGCCATTGGGCGCTCGTGCCCAAGCTCGCCAAGATGGCGATCGACGGGCAGATCGAGGCCTACAACCTGCCGCTGGGGGTAGTGTCGCATCTCTACCGGGAGATCGCCGCCCATACGCCGGGCCACATCACCAAGGTGGGCCTGCGCACCTTCGTGGATCCGCGGCTCGAAGGCGGCAAGCTCAATGCCGTCACCCAGGAGGATCTCGTCAGCGTGGTCGAGCTCGGCGGCGAGTCGTGGCTGCACTACAAGGCGTTCCCGGTGAACATCGCGCTGATCCGCGGCACCACGGCGGATCCGGCCGGCAACATCACCATGGAGCGCGAGGCGCTCACCCTCGACAACCTCGCCGCCGCCATGGCCGCCAAGAATTCGGGCGGCTTCGTCATCGCCCAGGTCGAGCGTCTGGCCGAGGCCGGCTCGCTGGCCCCCCGCGAGGTGCAGGTGCCCGGGGTGCTGGTCGATTGCGTGGTGCTGAGCCAGCCGGAGAACCACCGCCAGACTTACGGCACCACCTACAACCACGCCTTCACGGGCCGTCAGCGCGTGCCCCTCGACCGGATCCCGCCGATCCCGCTCGACGCCCGCAAGGTCATCGCCCGGCGTTGCGCCTTCGAGCTGCCCCCGGGCGGCGTGGTCAATCTCGGCATCGGCATGCCCGAGGGCGTCGCCGCTGTCGCCGCCGAGGAGCGGGTGCTGAAATACCTGACCCTCACCGCCGAGCCCGGGGTGATCGGCGGCCTGCCGCAGGGCGGGCTCGATTTCGGCGCCGCCCTCAACCCGGCGGCGGTGCTACACCAGAACCAGCAATTCGATTTTTACGACGGCGGCGGCCTCGACCTCGCCTGCCTCGGACTCGCGCAATGCGACGCGGAGGGCAACGTCAACGTCAGCCGCTTCGGCAAACGCCTCGCCGGCGCCGGCGGATTCATCAACATCTCGCAGAACGCCAAGAGCCTGGTCTTCGCCGGCACCTTCACGGCCGACGGGCTGGAGGTGGTGGTCGAAGGCGACGGCATCCGCATCGTGACCGAGGGGCGCTCTCGGAAGTTCATCGCCGCGGTTGAGCAGGTGACCTTCTCGGGCGCCTACGCGGCCGAGCGCGGCCAGCCGGTGCTCTACGTGACCGAGCGCTGCGTGTTCCGCCGGACCAGGGCCGGCATGGAGCTCGCCGAGGTCGCCCCCGGGATCGACATCGAGCGCGACATCCTCGGGCAGATGGGGTTTGCGCCGATCGTGCAGGACCCGAAGCCCATGGATCCGCGGCTGTTCCGCGATGCCGTGATGGGGCTGGAGCCCTGGCTCCTCGGGCTCTCGCTGTCGGAGCGAATCAGCTACGACCGGGAGCGGAACATCCTGTTCTCGAACCTCGAAGGGTTTCAGGTCCGAACCATCGATGACGTCGAGCTGGTGCGCCGGGAATACGAGCGCGCCTGCCAGGAGATCGGCCGCAAGGTCCACTTGATCGCCAATTACGACGGGTTCGAGATCGACCCGACGGTGAGCGATGCCTATTTCTCGGCGATCGCCTACTTGGAGAATCGGTACTACGAGACTGCATCGCGCTACACGACCAGCGCGTTCTTGCGATTGAAACTTGGTGCCTCGTTGGCGAGCCGCGATCTGGCTCCGCATGTCTTCGAGACAAAAGCCGAGGCGCAGGCGAGGAATACGGCCCAGAGCGTGCCCCTCAAGTCGCGGACTGCCCTGTCTCAGCCGGACAGTCCGCAGCCGCCGAAGGAACCGTTGAATGCCTGAGTCCGATACGCTCATCCTGAAGGATCGCAGCCTGCTGGTCGAAGCCTGCCTGATCGGCGGGGACTGGTCGAAGGCCGGGTCCGGCACCATCGACGTCACCAACCCGGCCACTGGCGCACTGATCGCCCGGGTGCCGAATGCCGGCGCCGAGGAGACGGCCCAAGCGATCAAGGCCGCCCACGACGCCTATCCGGCTTGGCGCGCCAAGACCGCCAACGAGCGCGCTGTGCTGTTGCGCAAGCTCGCCGCCCTGGTCACCGGGAACCAGGAGGACCTGGCCCAGATCCTCACCGCCGAGCAGGGCAAGTCCCTAACCGAGTCCCGCGGTGAGGTCGCGATGTCGGCGGCCTACGTGCTGTGGTTCGCCGAGGAAGCGCGGCGGGTCTACGGCGACGTGATCCCCTCCCCATGGGGCGACCGCAAGATCCTGGTGACCAAGGAGCCCGTGGGCGTCGTCGCGGCGATCACCCCCTGGAACTTCCCGTCCTCGATGATCGCCCGCAAGATTGCCCCGGCGCTCGCGGCCGGCTGCCCGATCGTAATCAAGCCGGCCTCGCAGACCCCGCTGTCCGGCCTCGCCTGGGGCGTGCTGTGCGAGAAGGCCGGCTTCCCGGCCGGGACGGTCAGCATCCTCACCGGCTCGGCCCGGGCCATCGGCGGTGAGATGACCGGCAACCCGCACGTCAAAAAAATAACGTTCACCGGCTCCACCGAGGTCGGCAAGGTGCTGCTCGAGCAGGCCTCGCACTCGGTGAAGAAAGTCTCGATGGAATTGGGCGGCAACGCGCCATTCATCGTGTTCGAC
Organism: Methylobacterium sp. J-001; assembly: GCF_022829565.1. NCBI lineage: Bacteria > Pseudomonadati > Pseudomonadota > Alphaproteobacteria > Hyphomicrobiales > Methylobacteriaceae > Methylobacterium > Methylobacterium sp. J-001. The sequence goes on along the minus strand of NZ_JAKSYN010000080.1, from coordinate 75,489 downwards.
GACGCCGATCTCGACCGGGCGGTGGCCGGCGCGATGCTCGCCAAGTACCGCAATTCCGGCCAGACCTGCATCTGCACCAACCGCTTCCTGGTGCAGGACGGGATCTACGACGCCTTCGCCGACAAGATGGCCGAAGCGGCCAACCGCCTGAAGGTCGGCAACGGCATCGAGGAGGGCGTCGCCCAAGGGCCGCTGATCGACATGGCCGCGGTGGAGAAGACCGAAGCCCATATCCGCGACGCCGTCGAGAAGGGCGGCCGGGTGATCGCCGGCGGCCATCGCCACGCGCTCGGCGGCCAGTTCTTCGAGCCGACCGTGATCACCGGCGCGACCCCCGACATGGCGGTAGCCCGGGAGGAGACCTTCGGGCCGCTGGCGCCGCTGTTCCGGTTCCGCGACGAAGCCGAGGCCATCCGAATGGCCAACGACACCGAGTTCGGGCTGGCCTGCTACTTCTACACCCGCGATCTCGGCCGCACCTTCCGGGTCGCCGAGGCGCTGGAATACGGCATGGTCGGCATCAACGAGGGCATCATCACCACCGAGGTCGCGCCCTTCGGCGGGGTGAAGGAATCGGGCCTTGGCCGCGAGGGCTCCTACCAGGGCATCGAGGACTACCTGAACACCAAGTACCTCTGCGTCGGCGGCCTGGGCGCCTGAGCCGGACGGCCGATCCCGGACCCCCGGGATCGGCCTGGCTGAACCTAGCGGGCGCTCGGCGCCGTGCTGCCGGTTGGCGCGCCGGGCGTGCCGGCCCGCGAGGCGGTGGTGGAACCGGTCGTCGCGCCCGGCCGGGCCGGGGCGGTCTGCTCCAGCGAACCCTGCCCGGTGCCGCCCACGGCGCCGGACTTGTTCACGTTGCCCTGCCCGGCGCCGCCGGTGGTCGGGGCCTGGGCCAGCGCGGCTCCGGAGAGCGCCAGCGTCAGGGCGGCGGCGAGGGCGAGTGTGGTCTTCGGCATGGGTGTTCCTCCGATCGGATCGTCGCGATCCCGTGGGAGGCCAACCCCTGCGCCGCCGGAATGGTTCAGCGGGCGAGCGCCTGGCGCCATCCGGTCCAGGGCCAGCGCAGGCTCTGGTCGGTTGCGCCGTCCGCCCCGGCGATCGACACGGTTGCGGTGCGGCCGCTGACCAGCCGCGCATCACTCCCCGCGCCGTCCAGCGCGATCCGCACCGGGATGCGCTGGGCGAGGCGCACCCAGGCGAAGGTCGGGTTGACGCTGGCCAGCAGGTTCGACCCGTCGGTCCGGCCGGTCTCGGCGATGCCGCCGGCGATGCTCTCGACATGGCCGCGCAGCAGGCTGCCGTCGCCCATCAGCTGGATCGTCACCGGGGCGCCGACATGGATGCGCGGCAGCTTGGTCTCCTCGAAGTAGCCCTCGACCCGCAGAGTGTCGCGGTCGATCAAGGCCATCACGCCCCGGCCGGTGGTGACGTAGGCACCGGGGCGCAGCTCCATGTTGGCGATCCGGCCGTTGACCGAGGCGCGCACTGCCGAGCGCTCCAGGTTGAGCTTGGCGAGGTCCCGGTCGGCAACAGCCTGCTCGTAGGCGGCCTTGGCGTTGAGGTCGGTAGCCCGGGCGGCCTCGACCTTCTGCTGTGACACGGCCGCGTCGCTGAGCTTCGTGTACCGAGCGTAGTCGGCCGCCGTCTGCTCGGCCATGGCCTTGCGGCCCTCCACCAGCGCCTCGGCTTGGCGCAGGCCGAGACGGAACCGGTCCGGGTCGATCCGGAACAGCACGTCACCCTTGCGGACGTTCTGGTTGTCCTCGACCAGCACCTCGGTAACGAGGCCCGACACGTCGGGCGCCACCGCAACCACATCGGCCCGCACCCGCCCGTCCCGGGTCCAGGGGGCGTTCATATAGTAATCCCACAGGGCGAGGCCGACGATCGCTGCCGCGGCGACCATGCCGAGCGTGACCGCCAGACGGCCGACGAGGGAGAGCAGGCGGGTCATGACAGGATCCGGTGGGCGAGGACGATCACGCCCCCGAGGAGGAGGACGTACAGCGCGAGGTCGAACAGCGGCCGGTGCCAGACGAGGCGGTAGAAGGCGGTTGCCGCGAATACGCGGCGCACGGGCACGCTGAGCAGGAAGGCTGCAACCATCCATAGGGCCAGGGTGGGCACGAACACGCCGTAGAGATCGAACTCGCCCCTCATGCCGCGATCTCCTGGAGGGCGGGGGGCCGATAGGAGGGCGCATCGGGGAACAAGCCCCGACGCAGGCCGGCCAAGCCGATCAGCGCAGCCTTGCGCTCGGGCGAGGTCACGGCCGCCGCAACGGCGTCGAGGCCGGCATCGAGGGCTGCCAGCAGGTCGGGCCCAGGCTCGGCTGGCAGACTCCGCTTCTGATCCGCCACGAGGCCGAGGACGTCGTCGATGCTGCGCCGCGCCGCGCCCGACAGGCGTCGCCGCACCCGCCGGATCTCGACCACATTGATGCCCACGCGCACATCCGCCAGAAGGTCGCCGGCCGCCGCGGCATCCTCCGCCGGGATCGCGGCGAGCCGCGGTGCAATCAGCCCGATCCGGTCGAGCATCAGGGCGGCGAGCTCGAGGCCATGACCCGCGCCGCCGCCCTCGGCTGCCTTGGCCAGGCTCCGCCGGTTGATCCGCATCAGCCGGCGGGCAATCCGATCTGCCCCAAGGGACCGGACCAGCCGGATCACCACGGCGGCGATCCACATCCCGGTCACCGAGGCGAGCACCGAATTCGCGAAGGGTGCGAAATCGCCGCTGTAGCCGTTCTGAAGCGCGATCAGGGTCGCGCCGTTCAATGCCGCGCCCATCCCCATGGGCATGAGCCGGGGCTGGGTCATCATCAGCCCGCACAGGAGCAGCGGCGGGGCGAGGGCCAGGGCCAGCATTTCGACGGTGGTCACCACCGGCAGGACCGCGAACAGATAGATGCCGGCGACAAGCGCGCCAACGATGGCCGAGTTGGCGAAGCCGAGGATCGGCTGGGCCGGGTCGTCCAGCGCCGCGAACAGGCAGCAGGTCACCGCCGCCATCATCGGGGCCGCGGACCCGTCCGGCCAGCCCGTGGCGATCCAGAGCGCGCAGCAGACCAGGATGCTGGCGAAGGCCCCGAAGGCCGAGAGCGCCGCCAGACCGTGATCCCGATGCCGAATGCGATGGACCTGCGCCGTATAGGTAAAGGCCAGCGACGTCGGCGGCGTCCCCGTCACGAGGTGCCCCCGCAGCGCCCGGAGGTCGAGCCGCAGGTCGATCACGTCCCGCAGGCGTGCGGCCAGGCTCGCGAGCAGCAGCGTGTTCCAGTCCGGAGTTCCCGTTAGCGACGGCTCGACCGCGTCGACTCGCTCGCGCAAACGCGCGGCCTCCGCGGCACCGTCCTCCTTCCCCGCCAGCCAGAAGGCGATGTCCGAGAGGAGCGCTCGGACCCGCGCCGGCAGTGCGCCGGCTTGCTCAAGCGCCTGTACGCGGTCCGCCAGGGCGGCGACGATCGGCAGGACCATCAGCATATGCTGGCGCAACGGCGCGAAAGCAGCGCCGCGCTCCGCGCCGGCGGCCTCATTGCGCAAGGCGAGGCCCAGCCCATCGAGGGCAATGGCGTCCGAAGCGAGGTGCAGGCGCCGCGCCTGGCTATCGTCGCCAGTCTGTTGAGCGCCGCCCAGCGCGGCACGCGTCCAGTCCCTGGCCTCCGCAAGCCAGAGATCGAGCCGCCCGGCGATGAGCGGCGCGGCCGATTGCGGCAGGACCAACGTGGCGGCGAGGCCGGCGCAGACGATGCCCAGGGAGATTTCCTCCGCGCGGGCCACGGCGGTGTCGAAGATCGTCCCGGGGTCGTCGACCGCGGGGAAGCCGATCAGGGCGGCGGTGTAGCCGGCCAGCATCGGCAGGTAGCTCGCCGGCGTCCGGTCGAGGAGCGCCACGTAGAGGCACAGTGCGACCCAGAGTGCGATGGCCAGGCTGAGCAGGACCGGTGCGTTCACCAGGTTCGGCACCAGCACGACGCTCATCATGGCGCCGAGCACGGTGCCGCAGACCCGGTACACAGCCTTCGACCGGGTCGCTCCCGACAGGACCTGGCTGGTGATGTAGACGGTTCCCAGTGCCCAATAGGGCCGCGGCAGGTCGATCCACAGGGCCAGGCTCAGGGCGAGCAGGGCCGCCGCGCAGGTCTTCAAGGCAAAGGCCCAGTCGCGCCATCCGGGCAGGGTCACGCCACCGACTCCTGCTTCGTCCCGTTCGGGCCGGGATCGCGACCGTAGGCCTGGAGCGCAGCGAAGACGCGGAGGCTCGCCTCCAGATCTGCGGCGCTGACCCCGGCGAACAGGCGCGCTCGCAAGGTCGCGAGTTCAGCCTCGATCTGTGCGACCATCGCGCGCCCGCGTGGTGTCAGATCGAGCACCTTCGCACGGCGGTCGGACGGGTCTTCCCGGCGCACCACAAGCCCTGCAGCGGCTAGCTGGTCGAGGAGCCGCACAAGGGACGGACCCTCGATCCCCACCGCCTCCGCGACGGCGTTCTGGCGCCGCTCCCCGGCCAGACGGCCGATCATCACCAAGGGATACGCTGTGGCATCGGACAAGCCGTGCACCTCCGCGACCGCGTTGGCGGCGCGACGCCACGTGCGGGCGCCGGTCTGCAGGGCGTGGGTATAGGCTTGCCGCAGACGCGTCTGCGCCTCGGGATCATCCGCGATCAGCATGAGTCCGGGTCTCCCGCCGCGAGGAGGTGATCGCGGATGGTTAAGATCGTAAGCTTATAGATAGCATCATATCGATTTGTGGGTGAGCGCGATCGGCGAACTCAGGGTTGCGGCGGCTGCATGCCTGCGCCGGTCACCGGCAGGGACCGACACCTCATGCCTCGGTGACTGCCGCCGCTCGTCGTACCGAGTTGAGGGCGCGATGGGACCCAACCGGGACGTGCTTGAATTCGATTGGCGCCCCGCTTCGCCCACGCAATCCCCTCATTCTGAGGTGCCCTGTGCTCGGAGTTTGCCGGGTCTCGAAGGACCGCATGCGGTATCGCCGGGCCGTTTGGAAGGCACCTTCAAGGCCGGCGCTATGCTACGGCGCCTCAGAATGCGGGTGCCGGTGGGACGGATCTAAGGCGCTCGCGCCGAACCCGTATCCCCGTCAGCACTCCAGGCGTCCCGGAGAGCACCAGACTACGCGTCAAGAAACAGACCCATAGGATTGCCGCTCGTCGTCGCTGATCGCGCGGATGACCCGACAGGGATTTCCGGCGGCCAGCACCCCGTCCGGGATGTCGCGGGTGACGACGCTGCCCGCGCCGATGACGGTGCGGGAGCCGATGGTCACGCCGGGAAGGATCAGGGCGCCCCCGCCGACCCACACGTCCGAGCCGATTTCGATCGGCTTTCCGTATTCCTGGACCCGGCGCAGGACCGCGTTGAATGGGTGGAGCGGCGTGAGGATCTGAACGGCGGGACCAAACAGGGTGAAACTGCCGATGCGGACCCGGCAGACATCGAGGACTACGCAATTGAAGTTGAAATAGACCCGCTCGCCGAGCTCGATATTCGACCCATAGTCGCAGAAGAACGGCGGCTGCAGCCAGACCGTGTTGCCGCCCATGCCGAAGATCTGCCTGCATAGATCACGGCGGCTTTCTTCTTCGGCCTCGCGCGTGGCGTTGAGCTGCTGGCAGAGGTCCCGGACCCGGGCTCGGCCCGCGACCAGATCGGGGTCGAGCGCGTCGTAAAGCTCGCCCGCCAGCATCTTCTCACGCTCGGTCCGCATCGGCATCCTCCCGGTTTCCGTTCTGCATCGATGCGGGGCCGGTGCCGGCCGCATCGGCATCAGGGCGGCGCTTCCACGCAATCCCACCGATGCGTACATATGTACGCATCGGTAACGAATGCCAATCGCCTCCGGCCGATGATGATCGTTTTGAGGAGCCCCGTGTGCCCCCGTCCCAGCGTCGCTACGACCCGGACCGCCGCGCCCGCATCGTGCAGGCGACCCTCGACGTCATCGCGGAGTACGGGGTTGCCGGGACGACGCATCGCCGGGTCGCGGCTGCCGCCAACGTGCCGCTCGGCTCGATGACCTACCACTTCACCGGCCTGGTCGAGCTGATCACCGAGGCCTTCACCCTGTTGGCCGATACGGTCTCGGCGCGCTTCACCGAGCGGCTGGCCGCGGCCTCGAACCGCGCGGAGGCCTGCGAGGCCGTGGTCGATCTCATCCTCGACGACAGCTGGGCCACGCCTCGAAACATGCTGCTGAGCTACGAGCTGTACGCCTTAGCTGCCCGCAACCCACCGCTGCGCCTCGTCATGCAGGGCTGGATGGAGAAGAGTCGCGCGGCCCTACGGCAACATTTTTCGGCTGATACGGCGAAGGCTTTGGATGCCCTGATCGAGGGCCTGTCGATCCATCGCTCGGTCGATGTGGAGCCGATGAACCGCATCCAGGTCCGCGCCCTGGTCGAGCGTCTCTCCTGAATTGGACACCCATGCCGTGCGCGTCACGCAGGATGAGCGTTGTGGATCTGGTCGAAATCCAGGGCTGCCGTGTCGATCACGATCTGCGTCCGGCTGATCACTTCGAGCTTGCGCAGGATCTCCGAGACATGAGCCTTCACGGTGGAATCGCCCACCTGAAGCTCGTGGGCGATCTGCTTGTTCAGCTTGCCCTGCCGGATCATCATCAACACCCGCAGTTGCTGCGGCGTAAGCCGGGCCAAGCGCTCGGCCAGGGGGGGCTTCTTCCCGTGCGGCGCCGGCGTACTCGCTTCGGCGAAGCCGGGGGGCAGGAACAGGGCGCCGCTCATCACCTCGGTGATCGCGCGGGTCAGAGTGGTCTTATCCATCGCCTTGGGTACGAAACCGGCGGCGCCGTGCTGCAGGGCTTCGCGGACGATGCGTGGGTCTTCGTGACCGGACACGATCAGGATCGGGATCCGCGGGAAGCGGGTCCGGATCGTGATCAGCCCGTCGAAGCCGGTGACGCCCCGCATGGACAGATCGAGCAGGGTGAGGTCGATGCTCCGGTTAACGGCCAGGACCGCGCAGGCCGGCTCAATCCCGTCGGCTTCGTGCAGGACGGCGTCCGGATGGGCGAGGCGGATCGTGGCCGCCAAGGCATCACGGAACAGCGGATGGTCGTCAACGATCAGGAGATGCACGGACGGTGCGGTTCCTCGCTCAAGATCCGCATACGGGACCTTTGGATTCGTGAAAACTGATCGAAGCGGCCCCGGGGTGCAAGCGGATGTTGAGGGACCGCTTGTATCCGGGACATGAGCGCGCCCGACCCGCGGGACGAGGCCTGTACGCTGGCGGTGGGATGCCTTCCAGCGTCCGGTGAGGACGCTTCAGCGCCACGCGACGGTCTCGGGCAGCTTGAACGCCCCGACGCTGCCGCCCTTGTTCGCGCCGACGGTCGATTTGGTGGGCGGCCTCCGGACCTTCATCGGCCGGATGGTAAAGCTCCGCGTCTCATTCGGCGGCCTGTGCGCCGCTGCCAAAGTGAAACCGTGGGGCGTCAGCCACCGCGGGGCGGTATGGGACGGCACTCATCGTATGTGCGCCGTCAACACTTTTGAGGCAGGTTGAGAGCAGTCATCCGGGCCGGCGTCGAAGCCGGCAGAGGCCGTGATCAGAGACATCCGCCGCGCCACGCGCCGACACTTCTCGTCCGATTAGACGATCCGCATCGTGCTAGAAGGCCTGCGCGGTGAGGACAGCATCGCCAACGCGATGCACGACGGCTGGCACAAGGAGTTCCTGGAAGCCGGCAAGAAGCGGCTGGCCGGCGACACGGCCCCCGATAAGCAGGAAATCATCCGGCTGGTCGAGCAATCCCACCTGCCGGTGCGCACCGCACAGGATAAGCTCGGCATCCCGCGCGCCACCTCCTACCGCTGGTGCGACGCCGACAGCCGCGGTGGCCTCGAAGCCTTGGCCGACAGCCCCTCGCGGCCGAGCCGGGTGTGGAACCGATTGCCGACCGAGGTTCGCGATCAGATCGTCGTCCTCGCGCTGGAGCAGCCGGAGCTCAGCCCGCGCGAGCTGGCGGTGCGCTTAACCGACGAGCGCCGGTACGTCGTCTCGGAGGCGACCGTCTACCGCTTGCTTAAAGCCCCGGATCTGATCACCAGCCCGGCCTACAACGTGGCCAACCCAGATGGTTCGGAGCATCCGTTGCTGAGCGTCCTAACGCGTCTCGAATCATCTGACGACGGACAGCATCCCGGAGCACATCCGCTGCGACAATGGCCCTGAGATGATCTCGAAGGCACTGAGCAAGTGGGTTGCCAAAGCTGGCGCGCAAATTCAGCATATCGCGCCAGGCTCACCCTGGGAGAACAGGTACTGTGAGAGCTTCAATGGCAAGCTGCACGACGTGTGCTTGAGGCGGAAGATCTTCTACTCGCACAAGGAAGCCCAGGCCATAATCGCTCTCTTGCAGAACACTTATAACCGCGTGCGGCTACGTTCGTCGCTCGGCTACCGGCCACCCGCGCCTGTCAGCTTCCGAGATCTGGCCTTCCGGTTACCCATGGCGACGGCCATGCAGTAGCCTCTCACTCGGCTCGGTCCAAAATACCGATCAGGTCACGGCGTCTTCGCCTTTGACCGACACGGCTCAGGTGGCTCAAAAGCAACCCATTGCGCGTCGCTCAGCATCAGCCCTCGTCGGATCGGAGGCACAAAACGCAGGCTGCATGACATGGTTCAGGTGACGATAGACATCAGTATCGAGGCGGTTGTCGATCAATTTAACCTTCTTCCGCGACCTGACGTCAGTTGCTCTTCCGCCACAAGCCTGACAGGTATTGCCACGCCGGGCCCAGGACGAAGCGCGTCAGCGGGATCAACAGGGCGCCGACTGCCAATCCGATCAAACCCGACGCCATCGCGGTGACCATCCACGCGACGACGCCGCTGGCAAACGGAACATATGAGGCCGCGCTGGATGCGGCTTCGTGCGCGGCGTGGGCCGGAGCCGACAGGCCGTAGGTCTCCAGCCCGTGCATCAGGATCCCGCCGCCGACCCAGATCATCGCCGCCGTTCCGACGATGGCCAGGAGCGTGAGCAGGATCGGCATGCCGCGGACCACGCCGCGGCCGAGACCTCGGATGAGGCTGCCGAAGGGCGGCCGAGCCGTGCTGCGGGCAAGGGCGAGGCCCGCATCGTCGGCCTTCACGATCAGCGCGACCACGCCGTAGACGCCCGCGGTGATGCCCACGGCGACAATGCCCAGGATGGCCGCCCGCATCCAGAAGCTGCCCTCCGGCAAGGCGGCCAGGGTGATGGCCATGATCTCGGCCGACAGGATGAAGTCGGTCTTGATGGCACTCGCCACGCGCCGGTCTTCCAGGGCCTGATCGGTCCCCGTGCCGCCCTGGACTTCAGCCTCGTGCCCGTGTGCGCGATGAGGAAAGAGAGCCTCGTAGACCTTCTCGGTGCCCTCGTAGCAGAGATACGCGCCGCCCAGCATCAGGAGCGGGGTGATCGCCCAGGGTGCGAAGGCGCTGAGCGCAAGGGCACCCGGCAGCAGGAACAGGAGCTTGTTGCGGAGCGATCCCAGGGCGATCTTGCCGACGATGGGCAGTTCGCGTTCCGCCGCAAAACCGACGACGTAGCGCGGCGTGACCGCGGCATCGTCGATCACGACGCCGGCCGCCTTCGTCCCGGCCTTAGCGGCTTGACCCGCGACGTCGTCCAGGGATGCCGCCGCCGTCCTCACCATGAACGCGACATCGTCCAAGAGGGCGATCAATCCAACGCTCACAGGTCTTTCCTCGTCAGCAATGAGTCCGCCAGACAGACGATCCGCGGCCGGATTTGATCCGTCACACCCGACGATCGCGGCGGCCGGATCGCCGAAAACCCGCGCCTTGAAGCGAAACGACCCCGGATCTGGATCTGTCGCATCGTAGACCGGAAGCCGGCATTGTTCGGCGTCGGCTCTCAAGCTGCTGCCGGATCTTCAGACCGTAACACTCCGAGAGCCACGGGGCTGGATGGGGCGTATGCGCTTAGCTCAAAACCAGCTTGATTCGCTCCATTGCGATCGATCGTTCGATTGAGCGGTTCACTCGGCGGGCTGAGGTGCGGGGCCATCCCGCTCCTGGGGCGCGGCGGACTTGCCCAGCAGCCGCTCGAAGGCGACGTAGAAGGTCGGCGTCACGAACAGCGTAATGAAGGTTGCCACGAGCAGGCCGCCGATCACCACGGTTCCCATCGAGACCCGGGCATTGGCACCCGCCCCGCTGGCGATGGCGAGCGGAACCGAGCCCATGATGAAGGCGAACGACGTCATCAGGATCGGGCGCATGCGCAGCCGCGCTGCATCCTGTGCGGCCTGGAGCACGTCCTCGCCCTGCTTGCGCAGGTCCTCCGCGAACGCGACGAGCAGGATCGAGTTCTTCGCTGCCAGCCCGACCAGGAGCAGGAGGCCGACCTGCCCGAAGATGTCGAGGGCGAGGCCCCGGATGGCGAGGAAGCCCACCGCGCCGAAGATCGCGATCGGCGTTCCGAGCAGGATCACGAAGGGCAGGCGCAGGGACTCGTACTGCCCGGCCAGCAACAGGAAGATCATCAGCGTGCCGAGGCCGAAGATCAGCGGCGCGTAGCCGCCGGCGATCTTCTCCTGGTAGGCGACATCGGTCCATTCCACCGCGTAGGTGGACGGTAGCTTGGCATCGGCCAGGGCCTCGATCGCCGCGATGGCGGTGCCGGAACTGGCGTTGGCCGCCGTGTCCACGGCAATCTCGATGGTCGGGTAGGTGTTGTAGGACAGAACCGCCGTCGGGCCGGTGACGAAATGCGTCTGGATCAGTGAGCCGACGCGGACCGGCTCGCCCCTGTTGTTGAGCACGGTCAGCGCCTCGACATCCTCGATCGTCCGGCGTCCCGAGGCCTCGCTCTGGACGTAGACCTGGTAGACGTAGCCGAAGCGGTTGAAGAGGTTCACGAAGGTCGAACCCACATAGGTCCCCAGCGCGTCGAACAGGTTCTGGAGCGGCACGCCGAGTTGCTCGGCCTTGGCCCGGTCGATCTCGAGCCGCATCTGCGGCACGCCGTAGCTGGTCGTCGGGATCGCGCGCCCGACCGAGGGCAGTTTTTCCATCTCGGCGATGAGGCGCTGGGCGGCTTCGGCGAGTTTGAGGCCCCCGGCACCGCTCCGGTCCTGCAGTTCCAGGGTGAGGCCGCTGCGCGAACCGAGCCCGGGCAGCGGCGAGGGATTCACCACCCGGATCTGGCCATCGGGGTCGTGCTTGAAGCGCTTCTGGACCGTAGCGATGACGTCGTTCACGCTCTGGTCGCGCTCGCCCCAAGGTTTCAGCGTCGGGATCTGAAAGCCGTAGAACGGCGCGATCGCGTCGGCCAGGATGCTGCGGCCGGTCACGCCGATCGTGTGCTCCACGCTCGGAATCGCGCGCAAGGCCTCGCCGACACGGTCGACCATCTTGTCGGTGCGTGCCACCGCGGCACCCTTGGGCAGAACCACGTCGGCGAAGAAGTAACCTTGGTCCTCGTCCGGCACGAAGCCGGAGGGGCGCTGCATGGTCATCCACACGGTCACGGCGGCGAAGAGCACGAAGACGATCGCCACGAGGGCGACGTGGCCCGTCAGCCAGCCGATCGCGGCCACGAGGCGGCGGCTCGCGCCCTCCAACCCGGCGTTGAACCAGCGCAGGGGCGCCCGCCAGCGGCTCTCATCCTTCGCGTTTGCCTCGCGGTGCTTGAGGATCAGCGCGCACAGGGCGGGTGTCAATGTCAGCGAGACCACGGCCGAGATCATCACCGAGATGGCGATGGTCAGGGCGAACTGGTTGTAGAGCTTGCCGGTGAGGCCGGGGATGAAGGCCACCGGGACGAACAGCGCGGCCAGGACCAGGGTCGTGGCGATGACGGGCCCGGCGACCTCGGTCACGGCCTCGCGCGAGGCCTCGCGCGGCGCCATCCCTTCGTCCATCAGGCGCTCGGTGTTCTCGACCACGATGATCGCGTCGTCGACCACGAGGCCTACGGCCAGCACCATGCCGAGGAGGCTCAAGGTGTTGAACGAGAAGCCGAGCAGGGCCATCGGCCCGAAGGTGCCGACCAGCGCCACCGGCACCGCGATGGCGGGAATGAGGGTCGCACGCCAATTCTGGAGGAAGAGGTAGGTGACGATCACGACGAGGACGAGCGCCTCGAACAGGGTGCGCACGACCTCGAAGATCGCTTCCTTGACGAATTCGGTGCGGTCGAGGGCGATCTTGTATTTCAAGCCCGGCGGGAAGCGCTTGGCGAGGTCCGCCATGGTGGCGCGGGCGCCGTCCATCACCTGCACCGCGTTGGCATCCGGGTTCTGGTAGAGCCCGAGCGTGGCCGAGGGTGCCCCGTCGAAGCTCGAACGGACACCGTATTGCTCCGAGCCCAGCTCGACCCGCGCGACATCGCGGATGCGGACCACAGAGCCATCCGGATTCGCACGTAGGAGGATGTTGCCGAACTCCTCCGGCTGGCGCAGACGACCCTGGGTCACAAGCTGCAATTCGAAGGCGGTCGCCTGATCGACCGGCGGCTTGCCGAGGGTGCCCGTGGTGATCTGCGCGTTCTGCTGGGAGATGGCGGTCGTGACGGCGCCGGGGCTGATGCCGAGCGCTTCCATCTTCAGCGGATCCAGCCAGATCCGCATCGCGTAGCGCTTGTTCGAGAAGTTGACGATGCGGCCCATGCCTTGAACGCGGCGCAGCGGCTTGATCACCTGCGTCTCGGCCCAGTTGGCCAGGAACAGTTCGTCGTAGGGCGCCCCATCCTCCGCGTAGAGGACGATATTGCCGAGCCGCTGGCGCGAGCTCTTCGTGATCTCGAGGCCTTGCACGTTGACCGAAGGCGGAAGCTTGGCCTCCGCCCGGTTGGCGCGGGTCAGAACCTCCGCGGCCGCGGCGTCGAGGTCGGAGCCGACCTCGAAGGTCGCGTCCATGCTGACGCTGCCGTCGGTGTTGCTGGTCGAATTGATGTAGAGCAGGTTCTGCGCCCCGTTGATCTCCTGCTCCAGCGGGATCGCGATGGCCTCGTAGGCCTGCTGCGCGCTGGCCCCCGGATAAGTCGCCTGGATGTTGATGATCGGCGGGGCGATCTCGGGGAACTGGGCGATTGGCAAGGTGAGGCCGGCGACGGCGCCGATCAGCGTGATCAGCACGGAGATGACGCCGGCCAGAACCGGCCGATCGACGAAGCGGGCGAACATGCGAAGGTCGGGGCTTCCGGTCGTGAGCCAGCATCGTGGCGGCGGCGTTGCAACGTCTGGCCCGTAAGCGTGTTCCTCTGCCGCCGGACTGTCGCGATCGCATGGGCCGGCGCCGTCGGTCTCGGGAGCGTCAGCGGTGCGGACAGCAGTCAAGGTGGGTGTCGGAGCGGGGCTGGTTGTCCTGGCCGGTGCGGGGGGCTGGTACGCGGTCGGGCGGCCCTCGCCGGAGCACATCGTTGCTGCGCTGCCGTTCCTGGGCGAGACGGCGGCTAAGGAGCCGGCCGAGCCGCCGCTGCAGGTCCGGGTCGTCACCGTCCGCAAGGTGAAGGTCCCGATCGCCTTTACCTACACGGGAACGATCATCTCCCAGCAGGATGCCACTCTGCAGGCGCGGGTGACCGGTAACGTCACGGAGCGCCCGTTCGAGCCTGGCGGCCACGTCAAGAAAGGGCAGATCCTCTTCCGCATCGATCCGCGGCCCTTCGAGGTGGCCCTGCAGACCGCCAAATCGCAGCAGGCCCAGGCTGAGGCCCAGCTCACCTTCGCCCAGGCCGAGGTGGACCGCACCGAGTCGCTGGCCGACAAGGGCTACGCCACCGAACAGCGGTTCCAGCAACTCCAGGCGAACCGGACCTCGGCGGTCGCGCAGGTGCAGGGGGCGGAGGCCGCCATCGCCCGGCAAAACCTCAATCTCGACTACGCGGTTGTGAACGCTCCGTTCGACGGACGCGCCAGCTTGTCGACCATCAATCCCGGCGATCTCGTCATCGAGAACCAGACCCAATTGGTCTCCGTCGTCCAGCTCGATCCCATCGACATCCAGATGGCGCTGTCTTCCGAGGATTCGGAAGCGGTTCGGGCGGCGATGCGGGATGGAGGCGTCACCGTCTCTGTGCTCGGCGAAGACGGAAAGCCAGTGCGGGAGGCCAAGATCTACCAGCTCGACAACCGGTTCGATCCCCGGACGGCCCGACGCCTCGTCCGGGCCCTGATGCAGAACGACGACGAGCGCTTCCTGCCCGGCCAGTTCGTCCGCGCCAGCATCCGGACGGGCACGAAGGAGAGGCTCCTGGTGCCGACAGCCGCCCTCGACTCGCAACTCGCCCAACAGATCGTCTACGCGGTCGATGCGAGCGGCAAGGTTCAGCAGAAGCCCGTCACGACGGGGGACACCTACGGCGAGAACACCGCGATCCTGGACGGGCTATCGGACGGCGACCAAGTGGTCGTGGATCATCTCCAGGAGATGCGGCAGAACCTGAAAGTCGTCGCCCAGCCGGCGGGGGACGTCAAGGTTGATGGCAAGACGGGTGCGGATGCGCCGGCGTCGGGCGAACCCGGCTGAGAGCGTTTCGTCGCGCGATCCGTCGCCGTCTCCGCGACGTTTATAGATCCTGTCGTCACCGGACCGGTCCTCCATGTCGAAGCTTCGTCTTGCCCTCGCCGCCGCCGCTCTCCTCGCCCTCGGCGGACCGTCCGTCAGCGCACGCGAGTCGGAGTGCCGCGTCACCCACGAGGCCTATGCCGCGTTGAAGCACGGGATGAGCTACCATCACGCCGAGAAAATCCTCGGCTGCCCGGGCCGTCGGATGACCCATATGACCATCGGCAAGGTTCGGCGGGCAACGTATTCCTGGCGCGGCACTGGCCGCACCGGCGCGAATCTCGCTCTGTCTTTCCGCAACGATCGGCTGACGAGCAAGTCGCAACTCGGGCTGCAATAAAATTTGGCTCCGACCATGTATTTAGTGGCGATCAGAGAAAGATCTACTAGAGCTGTGCGCTGGCGGATTGACGCTGTTGGGGTGGGTGATCTGGCTCGCTTAAGAGCCAATGGATGAGCTCGTGGTAGTAGATTGCCAGGCCTTCAGCCCTGTAGATCGTTCTGCGCGAGCGTGTGGCCACCACGATTGAAGCGGATCCAACGTCGCGTCAGGCGGCCAAACGCTTCGGGGTCGGGGCTGCCAGCGCGGTCCGTTTCCATGGGCGCTTCCGACAGGGCGGACAGATGACGATCGCACCCAAACACATTTGCTGCGGCTTCAAATTGCAGCACCTGGGACCGTAGGCTGCCCCCGCAGCCGCATGTAGCTAAACGACGGCTCGGGCAAACGTTTGGGGCAGCTTCCCCGCAACCACGTCTTGAGCTTCGACGTCGTGCAGGCCCAGACCCACGACGGCCGGAGCCCGCGCATGCTGATCGATGCGCACAGCCGGGCGTGCCTGGCACTGAAGGTTGCACGGCGCATCAACAGCCTCGGCGTGATCGAGGCCCTGGCGGAGGCGATGCGCCTGCACGGCAACCCGTAAAACATCCGCTGCAACAATGGTCCGGAACCGAAGGACCGCGCAGCGAGATGATCTCGGCGGCGCCGCACAAATGGGCCGCTGCAGTAGGCTTGCAAGCCCAGCGCATCGCTCGCGGATCGCCGTGGAAGTACGGGTATTGCGAGAGCTTCAACGGCAAACTGCGCGACGAGTGCCTGCGCCAGGAGTTCTTCCACTCGGTCAGGGAGGTACAGATCGGGGTCGGACACGTGCACCAGCGTCCGACCACATTCGTCGCTGGGTGACCTCCCGCTCGCGCATGTCTGCTGCCCGGATCTGCCCTTCCGGCAACCAATGGCCGCTACCATGCAGCCTCGTGACATCCGGCCCAATCAAAAATACCAATTCGGTCCACAGGGCAGACAGTTTTATATTTGGCCTTTCATTTTCATAGCCCAACGATTTCTAAGGCGGTTATCAAAAACTACATTTACGATGGTTATCGAGAATGACAGACAGAAAAATTCAAAGCCGACATTGGGAAGTCTTTTGTCGAGCGCCGTACCGCATTTCTTGAAGTCGGGCCGATCGTCGACCACTGGGTGATTCGACCGCGACCCGTGTTCGAGCGTCCTGCCTCCACAAGCCGGACAGGTATTGGCACGCCGGGGCCAGGACGAAGCGCATCGGCAGGATCAACAGAGAGCCGACTGTCAATCCGATCGCGCCCGACGCCATCGCGGTGACCGGCCACGCAACCGAGCCCTTGGCAAACGGAACATACGAGGCCGCGCTGGATGCAGCCTTGAACGCGGCGTGGGCCGGGGCCGACAACCCGTAGGTCTGATGCCCGTGCATCAGGATCCCGCCGCCGACACAGATCATCGCCGCCGTCCCGAGGATGGCTAGGAGCCTGAGCAGGATCGGGATGCCGTGGGCCACGCCGCGACCGAGACCGCGAAGGAAGGCTCGCCCGCTGGCCGTGAGACCCTGCAGTTCCCTCATGGGCAAACGGAGTTAACGCACAGCCATGCGGATTCCTCTGTCAGGCGCCCGTGGGCACGCGCGTCCCGCGTGAATTCAGCACGCCGATGCTCTCTGCCAGCTTGCCCGTCGCCTCGCCAATCTCGGCGGCCGTATGCGGTTCACCTCTGGCCTTGAGGGCAAGCTGACATCGGATCAGTTCCTCCTCCAAGTCGGACGTGAGCACATGATCCCCTAGGGATGGCAGCAGCCGACGGACCGTGTCTTTCAGAGCCGGCAATCGCTCGGCAGGCACATCATCGATGAGTGTCGCGAGGGTCCGCCAGACCTCCGCGACGACGGTGTTCTGTATGCTCTCCGACGTGACGACACCGATCGAGGCAATCGCGCGAACAGCGTCCTCCACTGCTCTGTCGACGTAGATGATGCGTGACGCGAGACGCTCGGAGATCGGATCCGCGTGGCTCCAGCGTGCGATGATATCGCGTAAACAGTGACAGACGAGGATCGCGGGCTGCGGGTTCTGCTTCGATGTCGATGCTGTGGTCCAGGCGATCGAGTAAAGCTGCTCGATCCCGAAACCCGCATCCTTGTCAGTCGTCCGTCGCGGCTCGATCGTGACGGCTTTGTCGATTGCGGCATCGAGGGCAGCTTGAGCGTCGACCGTCAACGGACGGGCGGCGTGCAGACGGTAAAAGGGATCGTGGAAGGCCAGGTTGGTCCCGATGCGTGCGATGAACTCGATCTCGGCGTCATGATCCAACGCAGATCGCTCGAGGGCCGAGACGTCGATGTCGCAGACCACGCCATAGGTGTCCGTTCGGACGGTCTGCGACCACGACAGGCCATCTCGCGGTGCCCGACGCGTACGCTCAATCAGGCGCCGCTCCTCCGCGCGCGCTTTGATCGTATGATCATGGATCGTGGTGATCACCGAATACGGTCGCATCTGATCAATGGTGCTGTAGATCAGAATGACCACCAAGCACAGAGCAGCCCCGGTCATCACGAGCGAAAGCAAGGCCCCGATGACCGGCTTGTGTCCGGGCGTCGCACTGCCCAGCATCAGCAGGACGAAGATGCTGAGCCCGACGAAGAAGCCGAAGCTAAGCTTGTTCAAGGGGCGCTGGATAAACTGATCGTAGACATGTGTGGACAGCGTGGAGGCAGTTTGCTGAACGGCGATCAGCAAGAGCGAGAAGGTGATCGACGTCACGGTGATCATGCCGGAGGCGATCGTGCTGAGCAGGCTCCCGATGGCAGAGGTGTCGCCCAGGACGTGGGCCAGCCAGGGCAGCGGCTCCGCCCCAGGCTGGTTCCAAAGGAGGTCGTCCAGGAGATAGGTCAGCGCGAAGAGGCTGAGGAACGCGGCCACGACCAGCAGCGGAAGGCCAATGAACTCCCGCAATGACCGACGGATGACCACGAGGATACCATCTCGGGCATGGTGTGCATGGCTCATCGGACGATCACCGAATGGGTCTGAGGTTCGTGCATCGCCCGGGCGCCTCGCTCGACAGGACCGGTGTCCCTCGGAAGTGCCCACTCCCGCCCAGCGGTTGAGCGCGCAGGTGGGAGCGGGGCGATCAGCGCTGCATGTCTTTCGGCAGGTGCTCGATCGGGTTGACTTTGCCGCTACCGGCCCCGCCCTGGAGGGAGCCTCCCTTGATCACATCGGTCGACGACTTGATTGCGCTTGGCGGAGCAACACGACCCGTATGCTGATCGTCCGGAGAGACCGGACTTTCAGTGTGATGGGTCCCGTGGGGCAAAGTGGCCGGTGTCGGTTGGTCGATGCGGCTCTTGACGGATTGCGCCTGCGCGGTACCGCACGCCATCGCGACACATACCCCGAGGACGCCGAACGCCCGCAAGGCGCCTGGCAGACCGTGCCCGTGTCGAACGCGAGGCATCAGATTTCCTTGAATGAACTGTTGACGATCTGCGATGCGCGACGTGCAAGGCAGACATCGCGTCGGTTAGTTCTTTGACGGGCTGATCTCGGAGCCCCACGTGAAACATCCGGTTCCCGTGGAGCTTCACAGATTGCGATCGCGCACCGAGACGAGGTACGGAGTTCCGACCCGGAACAGTCTTCGTGACGGTGCGCGTGTAGAAAAGGGCGCGCGTTACTTCACGCCACTCGGCTGCCCGGTCGGGCCCATGCCATATCCAACGCCGTTTGGCGCCGAGGAAGATGCAGTGCCCGCACCGTTACGCGGCATGCGCGCGCGATGTGCATTCTTGCGGTAACGGCTCATCCGCACCCACGTCGTCGGTGCGCCGGTCATCCGGACGCCGTGATCGGTCTCTCCGGCAGAGGCCGGCGCGGAGACACCAGCAAGAAGGATCAGACCGGCTGCTGCGGTCATCATTTTGATCGCCATAGATCGTATTGCTCCCAGGTCCGCGGAAAAGTCCGCGAGGACTGGCGATCGAACATTTCTACAACGAGCGGGTTCCTGCCGGGTTTGTCAGGTAAAGTCCTACAGGGCCGGCGTTTCTGAGTAGATGGACCCGGGCTGATAGCGTTCCGGGGCCTAGCGCAGCGTCAGCGCATCAAGCCAGCCATGGGCCGCACCGTAGCGGATGATCTCAGCGCGCGTCTTCAAGCCGAGCTTCTCGGCAGCGCGCGCCTTGTAGGTCTCGACCGACTTGATACTGACCTCCATGCGATGCGCGATCTCCTTGTTGCTGAACCCTTGGGCAATCAATCGGAGCGTTGCGGTCTCGCGCGGGCTGAGGGTCTCCCGCCCCTGGCCGCCCCCAACGCTGCTCTTGGCCGAAGGCTGGTCGGCAAGAGCATGGCCCGCAATGGATGGGTCCAGGTACAGGCCGCCAGCCGCGACCGCCCGCAGCGCGCGAAGGAGATCCTCTGCCGCTGAGCGCTTCAGCAGATACCCCCGCGCACCAGCCCGCAAGAGGGGCTGGACGTACGCCGCGTCCTCATGAACCGTGAGAACCAGCACCTGGGTTCCCGGGCATTCAACCGAGATCCGTTCCGTCATGCTAGGCCGTTGAGGCCGGGCATCGAAATGTCGATGACGGCCACATCGGGCTTTGCGGCATGAATGAGCGATAAGGCTTCGCTCCCGCAGGTGGCGTCACCGACGAGCACGATGTCCAGGTCGGCGGCGAGCAATGCTCGGATCCCGGCCAGGACGATTGGGTGGTCGTCAGCCAGAACGACCCGGATGCGGTCCAAGATGCTATTCCTCGGGCGTCAGGTGGGGCGCGGAAGCGGGATGTAAACGAAGAGCGCTGCGCCGGATCCGGGCGAGGATTCGAGCGTGAGCTTGCCGTTGAGGAGGGACAAGCGCTCGCGAATGCCGGACAATCCCAGCCGGGGTTTCGGCCCTGATCCTTCCGGAGATCCGACAGGGCAGGCATCTGTATCGAAACCGACGCCATCGTCCTCGATGATGACCCGTACTTGCTCCGGGCGTCGTTCCACGGACACGCTGACGTCGGAGGCCTGCGCGTGCTTGAGGACATTCGTCAGGGCCTCCTGCACGATCCGGTAGATTGCCGTCTCGATTCGCGTGGGCAGGCGAACGCTGTCACCGATAAATTGCAGGTCTGAGCGGATGCCATGCCGCTCACTCCAATCGCGCAAAAGCGTTCCGAGGGCCTCGCGCAAACCGAGATCGTCCAGGGCGGTCGGCCGGAGATCGACGGCGGCGTGGTGAATGTCGCGACCGATCTCACCGGCGATGGTTTGCAGCCAGTGGAGTTGCTCCAGAGCCTGCGGTGGCGGGGAGGAGCTCTTTAACAGCCCTTCCAAATTCTTCAGGCCAAGCGAGAGGCCCGTGACGGTCTGCCCGACCTGATCGTGAAGCTCCCGCGCGATGCGGCGCTGCTCATCCTCCTGCGCCTCGTTGAGCTTGCGAAGCAATTCCGCGTGATCGGCCTCGGCACGCTTGCGCGGTTCGATGTCGGATATGACCCCGTAGAAGAGGCTGGTCGAGGTGTCTGCATCCAACACAGGCGTACGACCAGTCAAACGGACCCAATTCGGCTCCGATCCCGACCGGTTGACGCGGAACTCCACGTCGAGCGTCGTTCCGTCCGCGAGGCTTCCGCGCAAGGCCTCGGCGAGGCGTTGCCGGTCGTCGACGGAGATCGCACTGAGGGCGTCATGCGCATCGGTTTCGGTCTCGCGCAGGCCCGTCACCCCCGCCTTCCAGCCGAGAAGGTGAGCGGCTCGTGCGGATCCGGTCACGCGTCCCCGCGCCGTGTCCCACCGCAGCGTGCCGAGTTCCGCCGCCTCGGCGGCTACTGCACCCTGCTCCTCGCTCGATCGAAGCGCCAAGGCGAATTGCGCCTGCTCTCCAGAGCGCCGTTGCGCCATGTCCCGGCCCACAAGCCCGACAAGTGCAAGGGCCAGCCCGACGCTGAGCACGCTTCCTCCAGCCAGCACGTAGTACGAACGCGCGACCGGCGCGTCGAGCTTTGCCGCCGGCACGCTGAAATGGACCGACCAACCGCCGGTATCCTTGAGGGTGCGGTACACCACCTCGACGTCGGAGCCTTCCAACGCCGAGCCCATGTAGAATCCCTGCGGAGCGCGTCGGATGGCCGCCAGCAGGGCCGCGTCGGCGGGGTGGCCGAGTTCCTCCGCTTCCGCCCGGGTCCGGGCAATGGTGTTTCCGTCCGCATCGACGATCGTTCCGACCCAACCTTCCGGCGCACAGGCGTTGCGCAGGATCGCGCTGACCGCCTTTGTGGCCAGACCTATGGATAGAACGTAAGGAAAGGCGGCGCCGCGGATGACAGGGACGCGCAGGGCGACGAGACGCTTGCCCGAGATGGGCCCGACCGGACCGATGCCGCCCACGGTGGGGCGTCTCGTCCTCATGACTTCGTCAAAGCTCTTTCGATCGGCTGTCGGGCCGAGTCCATCCGTGAGGGCTCGAAGAAGGTTGACGACTTGAATGCCGTCGGACCCGGAAAGTTCGACGGTCTCCCATAATGGGTGCGCGCGTTTCAAACGCTCCGCTTCGGCGTAGAATATGGTGAAATCCGGCTGATCGAGGCTGGTTGCGGCGGCCTGGACTTCAAGGGCGGCCATCTGCATGGCGATGTCGGCGGCAACCCGCTCGGCCACGCGGGCCGCACTGATAACGGCGGCATGGCGGGTGAGATCACGCTGCTGCTGCGCCATCACCGTGGCGACCCAACCGCTCAGCAGCAGGACCGGGATGGCGGCCGCCAGAGCCAAGGCCACCAGGGTTCGGCCGCTGCCCCGGCCCAAGCGTCGCCGGCCTGTCTTCTCAGCCGGGCCTACGCCCCGGATATTCAGAGGCACGTGTTCGAGGATCCCGTGCACGCGACGCCCCCTCCTTGTCGGTGGAGTTGATCGCGTGGTTCGGTCATTTCCAGTCCGACCATATGCCTCGATAGATCCGTTGGATGTTGCACGTGACGTCTGCAACTCGGACCGTTGTCTAAAAGCTCCAAGGATCGAGAGATAAAGACGGGAACAAGGGGAGTGATCGTACCGTCTCGCCGAGCCCACTGCCCGGCAGAGGCCGCGAGGGACCGCGCCCGCGAGTGGCGCGCCCTCGCGGGTTAAAAATCAGGTATTCTTCTTGTTGTATTTGAACGCGGGAGCGTTCTTCAAAGTATCCTTGTCGGTGTCGACGATCGCCTTGATGGATCCATCGGCCTGATGCAGGAAGATCGTCGCTGGATCGACGAGCACGTATCGTTCGCCCAACCCGAGGAAGCCGCCGACACTCACGACGACACCCGTGACGGTCTTGCCGTTGTCGATCACCAGATCTTCGATTTCGCCGACGTTTTCGTTCTTGTTGTTGTAAAGTGTCTTTCCGACGAGCTTCGAAGACATGATGTCCGCCGGCTTGGCCGTGATGAACCTGATCTTGACCGTGGCAGAGTTGGCCATCGTCAGGCCGCCAGCGCCGTCGGTTGCAGTCGGCATCGCTGTGCCGGCCGGCGGCGCTGCCATCGGTTTCGCCTGCGCGTCGGGATGGGACGTCGATTTATCCTCGGCGAACGCCGGGCCGGCAAGCAACGACCCTGCGAGGAATGCAAGACAAACGATATTCTTCATAGTTGAACCTTGATCTCAATGATGGAATTCGGAGCGGTGTACCGAACGTCGGACTTGCGCCGTTGGGCGACGCAATCGGCGATGGGCGTGACGAACCGTATCGGGGCGTAAAGCACCGTTTGAGGCGCGAGTGATGGGCGAGGCTTTTTAGAAACTTCGTATCGCTCACGGACCAATCTGTGACTCGCAGACCGGGATTGCAGTCAGAGAAGACCGCAGTCCCGTCAGGACAATCCTGACATCCGCTCGGTTCACCGTCTTATGCCGCTTGTCGGAGACGTAGAAACGCATCGCCGACGGTGCGTTGCTGGCCATCGAGCCTTCGCATTCATCTGGTTTGACGAACCAGCGGCGGCCTGAGAGAAAAGATGGTTGGGCGTGTTGAATCGATAAGATCTTAGCACGGGCGTTGCCATAGACGACGAGCAATCCATTGACGGCTCAATCCGGTATGGCAGCATTCATCCTTCGGCGTTGCCCGGTCGTATTGCGCAGCCGAGCAAGGGTATCGGTATCGATGGCCGTAACCCATATTTTGGGCAATGTTGCGCTAACGTCAGTCCGATCTAGGTCCAGGGGAGCTTGATATCAGTCTCTTCCATGTTCCATGAATGATATTATCGATCGTCGATTATTTCTGGCCCATGCCGGCAACAAAGAAAGCCCCGGGCTTGCGCCACAGGGCTTAGGCTTGGGTTCGAGAATGCCGTTCTGACCAGCGGAGGGCTTGGTCGGGGATGAAGACGTCTACGCCAGCGTCAGTTGATCGGGGGATTTGACAGTGGCGTAGACGTCATCGGCTTGAGACCGACGGGCTCGTCTTTAAACGACCACTCCCGGCTTTGCTTGTCAGGTAAAGTCCTCCCTGCAATCCGCTTCGGAACCGCGATGCTATATCGCTGTCGTGCCCCGCGACGAGCCTCTCCGGAATCCGTCCGCGGCAAGGACGCGCTCAAGGGACCCATCGCGCGCTCGCCACATCGCACGCTTGTCAAAGCCTTCAACAACGCGCGCAGTGGACTGGTTCTGAGCGTGTCGAAGGACGTGCTGCGATCGCCTGCCGGGGTGGTCGAGCGAACCTTTGCCTGGGGGACGCGATGCCGAGACAAGCTTTGGGAGCCTGACGCCACCTCGCTCGCAGACCTTCATGAGGCTGCTTGCGTCGGTTTTAGTCTCCGACAAACCGAACGTCTCATGGCAACGTCATCATACGCACGACAGATGCCACGCGATTCGACTGACCGCGGACGAAATTCCCCGATCGGCGGTGGGGTTACTCGACGGTGACGGACTTTGCGAGATTCCGGGGCTGGTCGACGTCTTTACCCATGAACACCGCGGTGTGGTAGGCTACCAGCTGGATCGGCACCGCGTACACGATCGGTGCCACCGTGGCGTCGAGATCCGGCATGGTCACGGTGGCCATGGTGTCGAGCCCGTGCTCGGCCGCGCCCTTGGCGTCGCCGATCAGCACGATGCGCCCGCCGCGCGCCGCGACCTCCTGCATGTTCGAGACCGTCTTCTCGAACACCGCGTCATGGGGCGCTATCACGATCACCGGCACGCTCTCGTCGATCAGGGCGATCGGCCCGTGCTTCAACTCGCCTGCGGCGTAGCCCTCGGCGTGAATGTAGCTGATCTCCTTGAGCTTCAGCGCGCCTTCGAGCGCCATCGGGTAGCTGGTGCCGCGGCCGAGATAGAGCACGTCGCGGGCCTTTGCGACGTCGCGGGCCAGCAGTTCGATCTCGGATTCCCGGGTCAGCGCCTCGGCCATCAGGCCCGGGGCCTTGATCAGCGCGTCGACCAGCCGGCGCTCGCCCTCGGCGTCGAGGGTGCCGCGGGCGCGGCCGGCCGCGATGGCCAGGCACAACAGCACGGTCAACTGGCAGGAGAACGCCTTGGTCGAGGCGACGCCGATTTCGGGGCCGGCGAGCGTCGGCATCACCACGGAGGATTCCCGTGCGATCGTCGAAGTCGGCACGTTCACGACGCAGAGCGTGTGCTGGCCCTGGCTCTTGGCGTAGCGCAGCGAGGCCAGGGTGTCGGCGGTCTCGCCCGATTGCGAGATGACCAGCGTCAGCCCGTCCTTCTCCAAGGGCGCCTCGCGGTAGCGGGCCTCGGAGGCGACGTCGATCTCCACCGGCAGGCGCGCGACCTGCTCGAACCAGTAGCGCGCCACCAGCCCGGCATAGAAGGCCGTGCCGCAGGCGGTGATGTAGACGCGGCTGAGCTTGGCGAAATCGAAGGGCAGCGCCTCGGGCAGCATGACCCGGCCGTTGGCCATGTCGACGTAGTGGGCGAGCGTGCGGCCCACCACCTCGGGCTGCTCGTGGATCTCCTTCGCCATGAAGTGGCGGTACTCGCCCTTGTCGATCCGGTAGGCCTGCGTGGCGATCTTCTGGCGCGGGCGCTCGACGCGGGCGCCCGCCTCGTCGCGGATCTCGGCGCCGTCCCGGGTCAGGATCGCCCAGTCGCCTTCGTCGAGATAGGTGATGGCGTCGGTGAACGGGGCCAGCGCCAGGGCGTCCGAGCCGAGATAGGTCTCGCCCTGGCCGAAGCCGATCGCCAGCGGCGCGCCGTGGCGGGCGCCGATCAGCAGGTTCTCCTCCCCGGAGAAGATGAAGCCCAGCGCGAAGGCGCCGCGCAGCCGCGGCAGGGCGGCGGCCACCGCGTCGACCGGGCTCATCTGCCGATCCATATTGCGGCTGACCAGCTGGGCCACGACCTCGGTGTCGGTCTGGCTCTCGAACACGACGCCATCGGCTTCGAGTTCGGCCTTCAACTCGCGAAAATTCTCGATGATGCCGTTATGGACGACGGCCAAGCGCTTGGTGGCGTGTGGGTGGGCGTTGGTCTCGTTGGGTCGGCCATGCGTCGCCCAGCGGGTGTGGCCGATGCCGATCGTGCCGGTGAGCGGCTCCTGCGCGAGCCGCGCCTCCAGATTGATCAGCTTGCCCGAGGCGCGGCGGCGTGCCAGCTGCCCATGCTCCAGGGTGGCGATGCCGGCGGAATCGTAGCCGCGGTATTCGAGCCGCCGCAGGGCCTCGATCACCTGCCCCGCCACCGCGTCGCGCCCGACGATGCCGACGATGCCGCACATGGACGTGTCTCTCGCTGTAACGCCCGGCCGTTGAGCGCGGGCACGCCGCGCAAGGTCCAGGCCGCCCCGCGCAATGCGGTGCCGAGCGTGCCTTGTACCGGATGGTGACGGCGCAGGGCCACCCCTGACCGCGCTTCGGCGTCCCGGCTTCAGGAACTCTTGCCGCGCCGGGCCTTCTCGGCCAGCAGGGCCGCGCGCTTCTCGGCTGCCCAGCCCGGCTTCACCGTCTGGCGGCCGCGGGCAATCGCCATCGCGCCGTCGGGCACGGCGTCGGTAATCACCGAGCCGGAGGCCACATAGGCGCCCTCCCCGATCGTGACCGGGGCGACCAGCGCCGAGTTCGAACCGATGAAGGCGCCGGCGCCGATATTGGTCCGGTGCTTGAGCACGCCGTCGTAATTGCAGGTGATCGTGCCGGCGCCGATATTGGCCTTCGCGCCGACCTCGGCGTCGCCGAGATAGGTGAGGTGTGCGGCCTTGGCCCCCGGTCCCATCCGGGCGTTCTTGAGCTCGACGAAGTTGCCGAGTTCCGCGCCGGCCTCAAGGACGGCATGGCCACGCAGCCGGACGAAGGGCCCGATGCGCACGCCCGCCTCCAGAACGGTGTCGGTGAGGTGGGCGAAGGCCCGGACCGTGCAGCCGTCGCCGACCCGCACGCCGGGGCCGAACACGACATTCGGCTCCACCACGACATCGCGTCCGAGGATGGTGTCGTGGCTGAGGAACACGGTCTCGGGGGCGACGAGCGTGGCGCCGCCTAGCATGGCGCTGCGGCGCAGCCGGGCCTGGATCGCGGTCTCGGCGACGGCGAGCTGTACCCGGTCGTTGACGCCCTGCGCCTCCGCCTCGTCCACGGGCACGACCGTGACCGAGAG
The DNA here is from genome assembly GCF_022829565.1 of Methylobacterium sp. J-001. Taxonomy (NCBI): domain Bacteria; kingdom Pseudomonadati; phylum Pseudomonadota; class Alphaproteobacteria; order Hyphomicrobiales; family Methylobacteriaceae; genus Methylobacterium; species Methylobacterium sp. J-001. Next base: position 48,995 of record NZ_JAKSYN010000080.1, on the reverse strand, counting down.
CCCCTCGGCGACGGCGAGCGCCACCGCGTCGGGCAGGTAGTATTCGCCGGCGGCGTTGTCGTTGCCGATGCGCGTGAGCAGCGCCAGCGCATGTTGCCCCGCGAGCGCCATCAGCCCGGCATTGCACAGGGTCACGGCCCGCTCTGCCAGGCTCGCATCCTTCTCCTCGCGGATCGCCAGGACGCGGCTACCCTCGGTGAGCACCCGGCCGTAGCCGGTCGGGGTCGGGCTCTCGAACGCCAGGACCGCCACCGCCGCGCCCTCCGCGAGCGGCGCGCGGAGTCTCAAAAACGTTTCGGCGCTGATCAGCGGCGTATCGCCGAAGGCGATGACCACGTCGTCGTCCGGGCCTTCGAGCACGGCCCGGGCGGCCAGAACCGCGTGGGCGGTCCCGAGCCGCTCGGCCTGCGGGAAAACCTGCGCGCCGGGCGCCTCCCGGGCGATCTCGGCGGCGACGTCCTCACGGCCGGGCTCGGCCACCACGGCGATCCGGCCGGCGCCCGCGGCCTGCACGGCCGCCAGCACATGGCCGAGCATGGTCCGCCCGGCAATCCGGTGGAGCACTTTCGGCAGGTCCGAGCGCATCCGCGTGCCCTTCCCGGCCGCGAGCACGATGGCGGTGAGGCTGCGCGGGGGCGTGGCGGGAGGAGTCATTGCGGGTCCGGGCGTCATGATTCGGCGCGCCCCGGATGGGCCGGACGCCGGCGCGACGCAAGACCGTCCCGGCGGATCTCAGCGCAGGGCCAGCGCCCCGTGATGGGCCGAGCCGTGGGCGTAATGCTCCCGGCGGCGCTCGATCGAGCTCGGGATCCGGAGAGATTCCCGGTACTTGGCTACGGTCCGGCGGGCGATGTCGACGCCCTCGCTGCGCAGCTTCTGCACCAGTGCGTCGTCCGACAGCACGTCGTCCGGCGTCTCGCCATCCACCAACTGCTTGATCCGGTGACGCACGGCTTCCGAGGAATGGGCCGCCATACCGGCCGCGCCGGGGATCGCCGCGGTGAAGAAGTACTTCATCTCCAGGGTGCCGCGGCTGGTGCCGATCGCCTTGTTGGAGGTGACACGGGAGACGGTCGATTCGTGCATGCCGATCGCCTCGGCCACGGTCTTAAGGTTCAGCGGGCGCAAATGCGTGACGCCGTGGACGAAGAATCCATCCTGCTGGCGGACGATCTCGGTGGCGACCTTCAGGATCGTGCGGGCGCGCTGCTCCAGGGAGCGGGTGAGCCAATTGGCGTTCTGCAGCGCCTCCGACAGGAACGCCTTGTCGCCGTCGGCCGAGGCGCCGCGAACGACCCGGGCATAATAGCTCTGGTTGACCAGCACGCGCGGCAGGGCCTCGCCGTTGAGTTCCACCAGCCAGGATCCGTCCGGGGCGGCGCGCACGAACACGTCGGGGATCAGCACCTCGACGCCGCTCGATCCGAAGGCCCGGCCGGGCTTCGGGTCGAGCCGGCGGATCTCGCCCAGCATCTCGACGAGGTCCTCGTCGTCCACGCCGCAGAGGCGGCGCAGGGCGCTGAAATCGCGCTTGGCGACAAGGTCGAGACGCGAGACCAGGGCCTGCATGGCCGGGTCGAACCGGTCGCGCTCGCGCAGCTGGATCGCCAGGCATTCAGCGAGGTCCCGGGCGGCGATGCCGGGCGGGTCGAAGCTCTGCACCAGGGTCAGGACCAGGGCCACAGTGGTGGGCTCGGCGCCGAGGCGCTCGGCCACGCCCTCGACCGTCTCGCGCAGGTAGCCGGCCTCGTCGACCGCATCGATCAGGAATCCGCCGATCAGCCGCTCGGCCGGATCGCGGGTTGCCAGCTCAAGCTGGCCCGCGAGGTGATCGCGGAGGGAAATCTCGGCCGTCAGGGCGGCCTCGAAGTCGGGGGCGTCGGAATCGAAGCTGCCGCCGCTGCTGCCGTACGGCGGGGGCGTCAGCGAAAGCATGTCGCCCGCGGCGGATTCCTGGACCTGCGTCGGGGCGTCGTCCGGAAAGACGTTGTCGAGCCGCGTATCGAATTCGGTCTCGATCTCGCCGCGGCTTGGGTTGAGCTCGGTGGCGAGCCACGAATCAGACTCGGCGCCATCAAAGCCGTCACCGGAGGCCGCCTCGTCGGACGGGCCGCTCGCCTCGGCTGCGTCGGTCGGTGCTGAGCCTTCGGATTCGGCGCGTTCCAGCAGCGGGTTGCGCTCCAGCTCGGCCTCGACATAGGCAGCGAGATCGAGGTGCGACAGTTGCAGGAGTTTGATCGCTTGCAGGAGCTGCGGCGTCATCACCAGGGCCTGGCCCTGACGCACTTCCAGCCGTTGCACCAAACTCATAAGAGGCCCCGATGCCCTTTCAGCGTTATTGACCAGCCGAGCAACGTTGCTTGCGGCATGGTTATTGCATCTCGTGCCCGATCACCTCTAAACCGATCTTATGCGCGCGTCAAAGATCGCCGACGCTGATCGGTGTTGGCAACGGATCGAACGTTGCGCGCGTGGTGCGCAGGCCACAGAGGGCCACCGCTCAGTGTCACGGATAGCGTTTAACGAAGCTGTGCATCCACGCCGCCGCTAACGGTCTGGTGCCGACAGCACGCGATCCCGTGCCGCTTGGATCCCATGCCATTCGGCACGGACGTGAGGACGCGCCACGACCGTCGAGGCATCAATCCTTCGCGAGGAGCCTCTCGTATTCGGCCTCGGCCGGCCCGTAGGCGTCCCCGGCCAGATCCTCGAGTTTGTCGCGATCGATCACGATGATTCGCCCGCGCCGGGCTCGGATCATGCCCGAGCCTTCCAGCACGTGCGTCGCGGTCGTGACACCGGGACGCCGAACGCCGAGCATCATCGCCAGAAATTCGTGCGTCAGGATCAACTCGTCCTTCTGCAGCCGGTCGTGGGTCATCAGGATCCATCGGGCGAGCCGCGCCTCGATGGTGAGATCCGTGTTCGCGTAGACGGTATGTCCCACCTGCACGATCAGGCTCTGGACGTATCGCCCGAGCAGGCTGCGCAGGGTCGGGCTCTGGGCCAATGCCGTCTGCAGGGCCTGCGCAGGAAGCCGCAGGGCCACGAGATCGGATTGGACCAGGGCCGTGTGCGGCGTACGGTCCGTGCCGAGCACGAGCGGCGCGCCGCACATCCCCTCGTATCCGACAACCCCGATTTCGATCCGACCTTCGAGTGTGTCGGCAACCAGCGACACGATGCCTTCCTCGACGAAATGGGCGTGGGCGATCGGCTCGAGCGGCAGGATCAGCAGCTCGCGCAGCGGCACCGAGACGGTCTCGAGCGCCGGCGCGAGGCGGGCGAAGTCATCGGGTGTCATGAGACGGAGCAGCCGATTTCGGACGCCGTCCTGCTTCGGTCGATCCAAGGCTCCGCTCCACAGTCGGGGTTAGGGCGCGGACGGTCTCACAATCATCGGCGCTCAAGCGTGTCAGCTCGCGATCGGATCGAGGTAAACGGCCGCAGCTTGACCACAAGCAAAATTAAGCTGACTTCCAGTCTATGTACGGTTTCAGACGATAACGGGTCCGCATACCGGATCTGTTCCGATCAAACGTTGGAGACAGCATTCGTTCCCATGCGAAACATTCCGCGTCCGCAGCGTAGAACGCCAAACAACTTTCGCGCCTGCGTAGTGATGGCGCACGACGCCTTGACCCACGTTAGCGACAATAATCGTCCGGCGAGGCTAGTATCTCCTTTGCCTCAGGAGCCGGTGTGCCGTGCGCTACTTCACCGATTTCATCGAGGGCGAGGTGCTTTCTCGCGACGAGGAAGGCCTTGAATTCTCCGGCCGGCAGGATGCGTGCCGATCCGCTGCAGAAGCGTTGGTGGAAGTCGCCAACGATACGCTTCGCGTCAAACAGAATGCGCCGTTTGCCTCCGATCCCATCGGTCTCCATTTGGAGGCGCAGGTGCGAAACGAAGCCGGAACGATCGTTTTCCGGGCTCACCTCACCCTTGTCCTGGACTGGCCCGAGAGCGTGGCCGCCCCGAGCTGACCCAGCCGGTCACCAGCCGCAATTGGGGATCGGCGGTTGTGGCTTGGCCAGCGCCGCCTTCTCGATCGCCACCATCGGACCCCAGGCGTATTTCTGCGCGTGTGGGGTGACGTTGGCGAACAGGCAGCCGAGCTGGAAATGGCTGGCGCCTATCTCGCCCGAAAAGCCCATGCAATCCAGGAAGGTCCAGGTCTTCGGGACCGGGGTCATCGAGCGCCAGCGCGGCATTGCCACCGGCGCGCAGACCTTGACCGCTCCGGTGCCGTCATCCGCGTTCAGGGCGCTCTCCGGCGTCTGGGCCCCGGCCGGTGCCGCCAGGAGAGGCAGTGTGGCGAGGACCGCGGAGAGCAGGCCGGGATAGCGCGACGTGGGTGTGTTCATCGGGTCAGTGCATCGTCCGCCACAGGGTCGCGAGGATCGCGAAGCCCATCACGTTGTACAGGATCGCCCAGATCCACACGCCCATCACGGCCCGGCTCGGCTCGCGCGGACTCTGGCGACCGAGGCGCAGTCGGTTCCGATCCTCAGGCGTCGGCCAGATCGCGCCGCGGGGCGCTTTCAGCAGGCGGGTCAGGGCCTCGGGTAGAGTGAGGCCGGGCGGCGGTTCGCCGTTCATGACGGCCTCGGATGCGGCGGGCGGCTCGGCGCCGCCCGGGATGACCTTACTACAGACGGCCGCCCCGGGCCGGCAATGCGACGGAGCGGCCTTTCGGCCTACAGCACCGTCCCCGGCGCCTCGGGATAATACTGATAGGCCCAGGTCTCGGAGAGCAGGCGGTCCCCGTTCTTGAGCTTGAGCCGCATCTCGACCGGATCGGGCCCGTCCGCAAAAACCTTCAGGAAGACCCGCCAGGGGCTCGGCTTACCGTAGGGCGCCCAGGTCGCCCCGACCTCCTCGGCACTGCCGCGCGACAGCGTCAGCACCACCTGAGCCTTCTCTGGATCGAGGCCCGCCAGGGCCGCCCCCTCGAATTCCAGGACGAACTGGCGCACGAGGTTCGCCCGGCCCGGGCGCCTGTCCGGGGCGGACAGCCAGGACGCCTTGGTCGCCCGTGTCGCGACACAGCGGGCGAGATCGGTGGCGACCGGCTCGGTCACCGGCCAGTGCAGGCGATAGGCGAAGCTGCGCTCCGCCCCCGCGGCCGGCGGATCGGCCGGCACCCACATGGCGCCGATATTGTCGTCGGTCTCCTGGTGCGTCGGGATCTCGACGAGCTGCACGCTGCCGGCCCCCCAGTCGCCCTGCGGCTCGACCCAGATATGCGGGCGGTTCTCCTCGAACCCGTCGTCGATATAGGTTTCGAACGACCGGTCCCGCTGGAGCAGGCCGAACCCCTTGGGCGAGCGGTCCGCGAAGGCGCTGACGCTGAGGCGCGGCGGATTGTTGAGCGGACGCCAGATCAGCTCGCCGGCGCCGGTCTGAATCAACAGCCCGTCGGAATCGTGCACCTCCGGCCGCCAGTCGCTGGCGAGGAACCGGCTCATCCCCTCGGAATACCAGAGCATCGAGGTCAGCGGCGCGACGCCGAACCGCTCGACCGCCTTGCGGATGTAGAGCGTGCAGGCGACATCGATCACCACATGCGGCTCCTTGCGGGCGGTGAACCGGTAGGCGCCGGTGAGGCTCTGACCTTCGAGCAGGGCCAGGATCGTGACCGCCCCGTCCGAGGCCGGCGACACGTAGAAGCGGGTGAAGACCGGGAACTCCTCCGTCTTGCCCGGTCCCGGTGCCGTGTCGATGGCGATACCCCGGGCCGAGGCGCCGTATTGCGCCCCGTCGCCGGCGGCGCGGAAATAGGAGGCGCCGAGGAAGGCCAGCCAGTCGCCGTCGGCGCCCGGCTGGTCGGCCGGGACCTTCTGGAAGCGGACGCCGGCAAAGCCGGCGCCGTCGGGCAGGTCCTTGCCGGGATTGCCGGGCGGGTAGGCGAAGAGATCGCGGGAATACAGCACCTCGCGGGCCTGGCCGCCTTCGAGGGCAAAAATCTTCACCGGATGTCGGAAGAAGTTGCCGAGGTGGAAGAAGGTGACTGGGTACGGGCTTTCCGAGAACAGCGCGTGCGCCGGCGGATAACGGATCTCCTGGAGGGGCCCGTAGGTCAAGGCGTCGAGGGTCGGCGAGGCCGGTGCCTCGGGAGGGGGCGCGTAGGGGCGATCGCGCAGGGTGCGGGCCAGCGCCTTCAGCCGTTCGAAATCCATCGGTTCCGGCTGCGCCAGGCGCGGACCGCCGGACGCGGCCCGGGCGGGACGCGCGAGGGGCGAGAGGGCCAACAGGCCCACGGCTGTCAGGGCGCGTCGCGTGATCAAGCTCGAATCTCCGGGAATCGCCGGTCGGACGACCTGCTTCGCCCTCTAGTCACGCTTGCATGACCGCGCAATTGACCGCGGCGGCGGCCTCCGTTCAGCTTCGCGGGCCGCAGGCGTTGGTGGGGCCGTCGGTTTCCCAGAGCGCGGCGCCGCCCCCGGGGGCGCATTGGCCCGGCAGCGCCAGGGTGATCAGCTTGGACAGGGTGCGATCCTCGTTCTCGCCGTAGCCGATCTCCCCGACCATCCGGCCGGCCTTGTCGAACAGCCCGACGGTGGCGGAATGCTCCATCGTGTAGTCGCCGCCCGGAACCGGCACGCGCTTGTAGGCGACGTGATAGGCGTCGGCCATGCGCGCTACCTGCTCTGGGGTGCCCACCAAGCCGCGGATCCGCGGATCGAACGCGGTCAGGTACTCCCGCAGGCTCTCGGGCGTGTCGCGCTCCGGGTCGAGGCTGACGAACACGACGTTGATGCGGTCGGCGTCGCGGCCCATCCGGCCCAGCGCACCGGAGAGCGTCGTGAGCGTCGTCGGGCAGACCTCCGGGCAATGGGTGAAGCCGAAGAACAGGGCGGAGGGCTTGCCGCGCAGGTCGGCCTCGTTCACCGGGCGGCCGTCGAGATCCGCCATGGCGAAGCTGCCCCCGACCCGGCGGGGATGGCTGAACTGCGAGCTCTGCTGCAGAACGATCGCCCCCGTGCCGGTGGCGACCAGGGTGACGAGTGCGGCGGACGCGATGAGGGCGAGCGGGCTCGGTGCCATGCTTTGACCTGCGGCGGGAGCGTCGATGGGATCCATATGGGGTCGGGATCGCCCTGCGCGATCCCGCTGCGGCGATCCGGGAACTCACTTCTACGAGCCCGGTTTGCGGTACACCAGCGGCCGATGCTTCCCCTGCCAGAGCGGATGCAGCCGCGGCGGGGAAGACCTCCCGGTCGCGCCGACCCGGGCAGCCTTGCCGATACCGGTCTGCCCGGGCAGCCCCCAAGGGAGCCGCCCCGCATGGCCCAGCAGATTCCGGTCGATCCGAAGGCCCGCGCCGACGATCCGGCACGCGATGCCGAGCGGGACGATTCCACCCATGAGATCACCGGAGACGTCGCCTATCAGCGGCTCGTCCTCGTCAACGTCGTGTTCGTCGGCGCCCCCGGGGCCGGCGACCGCGGCTGGGTTCTGGTCGATGCCGGCGTGATGGGCGCCAAGGGCGCGATCAAGGCCGCGGCCGGAAAACGGTTCGGCGCCGGCGCGCGGCCCACCGCGATCGTGCTGACCCACGGCCATTTCGATCATGTCGGCGTGCTGGAGGATCTGGCCGAGGAATGGGACGTCCCGGTTTTCGCGCACGCGCTGGAGCGGCCCTATCTCGATGGCAGCGCATCCTATCCGGCACCCGATCCGAGTGTCGGCGGCGGCCTGCTGGGCCGCCTGTCGCCCCTCTTCCCGACGAAACCCGTCGACGTATCCCGCCGCCTGCAGGATCTGCCGGGGGACGGAGCCATCCCACCGATGGGAGGCTGGCGCTGGATCCACACGCCCGGCCACGCGCCGGGCCACGTCTCGCTCTGGCGCGAGACAGACCGCACCCTGATCGTCGGCGACGCCTTCGTCACCACGGCGCAGGAATCGGCCTACGCAGTGGCTTTGCAGGAGCCGGAGCTCCACGGTCCGCCGATGTATCTGACGATCGACTGGGGCGCGGCGCACCATTCGGTCCGAGCGCTCGCCGGCCTGGAACCTGAGCGCGTCATCACAGGCCACGGCCGCCCGCTTCAGGGTCAAGAGATGCGCCGTGCGCTCCACGCCTTGGCCGAGGATTTCGAACGCGTCGCGGTTCCCGAGCACGGACGTTACGTGGCGGCGCCTCTGCGGGCCGCCGACGGTTCGGCCTACGCGCCACCACAGTGAACGCCGCGCGCATACGGCGATGGGCTTCACCGAAGCCCCATCTGACCGTCTGGATATATAAAGATGGTCGCCCGCGCTGTCAGAGGGGCGCTGGGCAAGGTCGATATGGTCGGAGTGGCCGGACTTGAACCGACGACCCCCTGTCCCCCAGACAGGTGCGCTACCGGGCTGCGCTACACTCCGACGCCACGTGGGCCTGGCGCTCTTAGCCGTCGCGCCCTCCCCGCGCAAGCCCTTCACGGTGGATCGGCGGCGCTAGCCCTCTCCAGCCCGGGCGGGTACGGGGATCGTCTCCCGCTCTATTTCGCGCGCCGAGCCGCCTGCGCCACGCCAACGAGGACCATGACGGACCGACCGATCGCCTTCGATCTCACCCGCCTCGTCACGCGGCTGCGCCATGCGAGCCCGTCGGGAATCGACCGGGTCGATCTCGCCTATGCGCGCCATTTCCTGGGCCGGCCCGGGCCGGGTGTCGGCGTGGTTTCGACGGCCTACGGGCCGCGGGTCCTGGACCGCGCGCTGGCTCTGGGCATCGTGGAGGCGGTGGCGGCGGGCTGGGTCGAGGATCGGGACGCGCTCTCGGATTCGGTCTATCGTGGCCTCTCGGCGCGGCTCGGCGGCCCGGTGGCGGCCGCCCCATCGGCTCCGGCCGCGCGGACAGGCGGGCCACAACGCCGCCGGATCCAGGCCCGGACGGCGATCGACATCGCCCTGCGGGGGCGCCCCCTCACCGCCCTGCCCCGGGACGCCCTCTACCTGCACACCTCGCACCTGCGTCTCGACAAGCCCGGCCGGTTCGACTGGCTTTACGATCGGCGGGATGTGCGCGCAGCGTTCTTCGTCCACGACCTCATCCCGATCACGCATCCCGAATACGGGCGCGACGGCGAGGCCGACCGCCACCGGGTCCGGATGCGCACCATCGGCCGGCACGCCGCCGCGATCCTGGTCAACTCCGCCGATACCGGCGCCCGCACCCTCGATCATCTGGCGACCGAAGGGTTCGGCCGGCCTCCGGTGGCGGTGGGCCATCTCGGCGTCGAGCCGGCCTTCGGGCGCACCGGGCCGCGATTCCGACCGGACCGCCCGACCTTCCTGGTCTGCGGCACGATCGAATCGCGCAAGAATCACCTGCTGCTGTTCCAGCTCTGGCGCCGCCTGGCCGAGCGCCATGGGACCGTGACGCCGCGCCTGGTGGTGGTCGGGCGCCGGGGCTGGGAGGCGGAGAGCGCCATCGACATGCTCGAGCGCTGCCCCGGCGTCCGCGCCCATGCCGTCGAGGTCACCGGCCTTTCGACGCACGGTCTGGCTGCGCTGACCCGCAGCTGCACCGCGCTGCTGATGCCCTCGTTCACCGAGGGCTACGGTATCCCGATCGTTGAGGCGGCGGCCTCCGGCCTGCCGGTGGTGGCCTCGGACATTCCCGTCCACCGGGAGATCGCCGGCGTCTTCGCCCTGTTCCGCGATCCCCTCGACGGCCCGGGCTGGCTGGACGCGATCGAGGCGCTCGCCCGCCCGGACGCTCCGCTCAGGGCTGAACTCGCCGGCCGCCTCGACGGCTACGCGCCGCCGAACTGGGATGGCCATTTCGCGGCAATCGCACCGACGCTGGCGGCGATCTGAACGGACCCGACGTCAGCACCGCGAGTTGCGCCGCCCCGGCCTGACGAATAAGGGAAAGCGTCAGCCTTAAAGGCCGACCCCGGTTGGACGTTACGGAGATCCTGTCGATGCAGGTGGTCGATCTCGATCGCGAGACGGTCAAGCGCGGGTTGAGTGACAGCACAATGCTGATCATCGACGTGCGCGAGGACCATGAATACGAGGCCGGGCACATCCCCGGCGCCGTCTCGCATCCGCTCTCCACGTTCGATCCGCAGGCCGTGGCGGCCCTGATCGCCGCCGATGGCCGTAGGCCGGTCCTGTCGTGCGGGTCGGGCGTCCGGTCGGTCAACGCGTTGATGGCCGCACAGAACGCCGGACTCGACATCTCGGAGCACTACAAGGGTGGCTTCAAGGATTGGTACGCGGCCGGCGAAGCATTCGAGTAGCCGTTTAAAACAATCCGCCCTGTTCGGGGCGCGATGTGCGCTCTCGCACAAGAAGCAGGAGGGCGCGCGGGTTAGGGCGCGTCTACCAAGGACGCTATCGTCAAGCTCGGTTCGACCGACCGGTCGGCCAACGGACAGCAGGACCCGATGCGCAGCCGGCTTTCCAGCCTCTTCCCCGTGCTCTCCGGTCTTGCTGCCGGCGTTCTGCTCGCGGGTCCCCTGGCACCGATCGCTCACGCCCAGGCACCCGGCGGCCCGCCGCCGAAGGTCACCGTGGCCAAGCCGGTGGTTCGCGAGATCGTCGAGCAGGACCAGTATACCGGCCGCTTCGATGCGATCGAGTATGTCGAAGTCCGCGCCCGGGTTACCGGATACCTGGAGAAGATCAACTTTACCGACGGCCAGACGGTGAAGAAGGGCGATCTGCTGTTCGTGATCGACCGGCGCCCCTACAAGGCGGCCTTGGAGCAGGCCCAGGCCGCCCTCGCTTCCGCTAAGGCCCGCCAGTCCTTCTCGCAGACCGACTTGGAGCGCGCCCAGACCCTGTCCCGGAGCGGCAACATCTCCGAGCAGGTGACCGACCAGCGCCGGCAGGCCTCGCTGACCGCCCAGGCCGACGTCGACAGTGCCCAGGCGGCGCTGAACAACGCACAGCTCAACTACGATTTCAGCGAGGTGAAGGCACCGGTCAACGGCCGGATCAGCCGGCGGCTCGTCACCGAGGGCAACATCGTCAGCGCCGACCAGACGATGCTGACCACGATCGTGTCCCTCGACCCGATCTGGTTCAGCTTCACCGTCGATGAGAAGTCCTTCCTCAAGTATCAGAACAGCCTCGGCATCGGCATGGGCCAAACCCAGCAGGGCAAGGGCGTGCCGATCATGATATCCCTCTCCGGCGAGGCGAAGCCGACCCGCAAGGGCACCCTCGACTTCGTCGATAACCGCGTCGACAACGCCACCGGCACGATCCTGCTGCGCGCCACCGTCCCGAACGCCGACCAGTACATCAAGCCCGGCCTGTTCGGCATCGTTTCGATGCCCGCCACCAAGCCGTTCCAGGGCGTGATGATTCCCGACGAGGCAGTGGCCGCCAACCAGGACAAGCGCATCGTCTACGTGCTCGGGCCCGACAACGTGATCCAGCAGAAGGACGTGGTGCTGGGTCCGAAGGTCGACGGCTACCGGGTGATCCGCAGCGGTCTGAAGGGCGACGAGACCCTGGTGGTCAACGGCATCGCCCGCGTCCGCCCGGGGGCCAAGGTGACCCCGGAGACGGTCGAGCTGCCCCCGAGCAAGACGTGAGCCTGATCAGCTCGACACGATTGCATGCGTGCGCGCCGCGCCGCGTGCGCCGCACCGACGACGCAGGGCCCCGACCGGGTGACCGGCGGGCCTCAGAGGTTTGACCGATGCGTTTCGCCCATTTCTTCGTCGATAGGCCGATCTTCGCGTCGGTCACGTCGATCGTCTTCCTGATCCTCGGCTTCGTCGCCTACGAGAGCCTTCCGGTCTCGCAATACCCCGAGATCGTGCCGCCGACCGTGACGGTGCGTGCCTCCTATCCGGGCGCCAACGCCGAGACCGTCGCCGCCACGATCGCGACACCGATCGAGCAGGAGGTCAACGGCGTCGACAACATGCTGTACATGACGTCGTTGTCGACCAACGACGGCAACATGCTGCTGACCGTGACCTTCAAGGTCGGCACCAACCTCGATATCGCCAACGTGCTGGTGCAGAACCGGCTCTCGGTGGCGCAGCCGCGCCTGCCGCCGGACGTGCGCAACCTCGGCGTCACCGTGCGCAAGGCCTCGCCCGACCTGATGCTGGTCGTGCACCTGCTCTCGCCGAACAAGACCTACGACCAGAATTACCTCGCCAACTACATCTACCTGAACATCCGCGACGAGCTGCTGCGCCTCGACGGCGTCGGCGACATCACGGTGTTCGGCGGTAACGAGTACGCCGAGCGGATCTGGGTCGATCCGAACAAGCTCGCTGCCTACGGCCTCTCGGTCACCGACGTCACCACGGCCCTGCAGGAGCAGAACGTCCAGGTGGCCGCCGGCCAGCTCAACGGTCCGCCCGCGGCCAAGGGCGAGGCCTTCCAGCTCGTCGTCCAGTCGCAGGCCCGCTTCAAGACGCCGGAACAGTTCGCCGAGGTGATCATCAAGGCCCAGGACGGACGCCTCGTCCGGGTCAAGGACATCGCCCGCGTCGAGATGGGCCAGAAGGACTACACGACCAACTCCTACCTCAACGACACGCCCGCGGTGGGCATCGGCGCCTTCCAGCGGCCGGGCACCAACGCCCTCGAGGCGGCGACCTCGGTCAAGCAGGTGATGGAGACGGTCAAGAAGAACTTCCCGCCGGATGTCGAGTACCGCATCGCCTACAACCCGACCGAGTTCATCGAGGAGTCGATCCAGGAGGTCTACAAGACCCTGTTCGAGGCGGTCGGCCTCGTGGTCATCGTGGTGCTGGTGTTCCTGCAGAGCTGGCGGACGGCCCTGATCCCGGTGATCGCGATCCCGGTGTCGCTGATCGGCACCTTCGCGGCGATGGCGGCCTTCGGCTTCTCGCTCAACAACCTGACCCTGTTCGGGCTGGTGCTCGCCATCGGCATCGTGGTCGACGACGCGATCGTGGTGGTGGAGAACGTCGAGCGCAACATGGCCGAGGGGCTCTCGGCCGGCGATGCCGCGCACAAGACCATGGACGAGGTCGGCGGCGCGGTCATCGCCATCGCTCTGGTGCTCGCCGCGGTGTTCGTGCCGACCGCGTTCATCCCGGGCATCTCGGGCCAGTTCTACAAGCAGTTCGCGCTCACGATCGCGGCCTCGACTCTGATCTCCGCGTTCAACTCGCTCACCCTGTCCCCGGCTTTGTGCAAGCTGCTGCTCGTGCCGCACCATGCGCGCAAGGAGCCGAAGTTCTTCCTGACCCGGTTCGTGAACTGGCTCGCCAACGGCTTCAACCGCGCCTTCGACGCCACGTCGAACGCCTACGGCCGCACGATTCGGGTCCTGACCGGCGGGTTCGTCGGGTTGGCGGCGATGCTGCTGGTCTATGCCGCGGTGATCGCCGGCACCCTGCACCTCGCCCAGACGACGCCAACGGGGTTCATTCCGGACCAGGATCAGGGCTATCTGATCGGTGTCGTTCAGCTGCCTTCCGGCTCCTCGCTCGATCGCACCACCGACGTGATCCTGCGGGCCGCCAAGCAGGCTAGGACGGTGCCGGGTGTCGCCAACGCTGTGATCATCGCGGGCTTCGACGGAGCGACCTTCACCAACACCACCAATGCCGGCGTGATGTTCCTCACCCTTACGGGGGCGAAGGAACGCGCTGGTCAGGGGCGCAGCGCCGGGGTGATCACCGGCGAGGTGCTCAAGGCGACCTCCGACATCCAGGAAGCCCGCGTCATCGTGATTCCGCCCCCGCCGGTGCGCGGTCTCGGCAACGGCGGCGGCTTCAAGATGCAGATCGAGAGCCGCCAATCCTCGGAGATCGGTCCGCTGATGGCCGCCGCCGGCGAAGTGATCGGCCAGGCGAACCAGAGCGCGGATGTGCAGCGCGTTTTCACGACCTTCGACAACGCGACGCCGCAGCTCTTCCTCGACATCGACCGCACCATCGCGCGGATGCTGAACGTGCCGCTCGCCAACGTGTTCTCGTCGGTCCAGGCGGATCTCGGCGGCACTTACGTGAACGACTTCAACACCCTGGGCCGCATCTACCAGGTGCGCCTGCAGGGCGATGCCGCCTTCCGCTCGTCGATCCAGGACATCTCGCAGATCAAGGTGCGCTCCTCCACGGGCGCACTGGTGCCGATGGGCACGCTCGCCTCGGTGCGCGACGTGACCGGCCCACAGATCGTTCAGCGGTTCAACCTCTACTACTCGGTCCCCATCCAGGGCGTGGCCAAGCCCGGCGTCTCGACGGGACAGGCCCTGACCGCCATGGAGGAGATCGCCAAGAAGGTGCTGCCCGACGGCTACGCCTACGATTGGACCGAGATCGCCTTCCAGCAGAAGGCCGCGAGCGGCACCGCCGGCGCCGTCTTCGCCCTGGGTGTGCTGCTGGTCTTCCTGGTGCTGGCCGCGCAGTATGAATCCTGGGCGCTGCCGCTGGCGATCCTGTTGGTGGTGCCCACCGGCGTGCTCGCGGCGCTCGCCGGCGTGCAGTTCCGGGGTCAGGACAACAACATCCTGACCCAGATCGGCTTGATCGTGCTGATCGGCTTGGCTGCCAAGAACGCGATCCTGATCGTCGAGTTCGCGCACGATATCGAGCAGCGCGAGCACCGGGGCCCGGTCGATGCGGCGGTGGAAGCCTGCCGGTTGCGCCTGCGCCCGATCCTGATGACCGCCTTCGCCTTCATCCTCGGCACCCTGCCGCTGGTGATCGCCACCGGCCCCGGTGCCGAGATGCGCCAGGCGCTGGGCACCGCGGTGTTCTTCGGGATGATCGGCGCGACCTTCTTCGGCCTGTTCCTCACGCCGGTCTTCTACGTGGTGATCCGCCACTTCTCGCTCTGGCTCGGCCGCCTGCGCGGAAAGTCATCGCATGGCGACCATGGCGGGGCGGCCCCGGCCCACGGCTGAGGCGGGACGCCGTTCTGCCGGCGACCGAAAGATCGCTCACTTTCCAAGCCGCGCCCGACCCTGACCGGTCCGGCGCGGCTTTGTTTTACGAAGGCCTGCCGTCTTCGGTGTAGAAGCCTGCCATGCACGTCCTCGGCCGCCTGCTCCTCGGAGCCTTCGCCCTCCTACTCGCCGTCCCGGCCGGCGCCGCGATCCTCGTGCTCGCGCTCCTCGTCGACCCGACGGCTAATGCCTGGCTCACCGGCGGGGCGCTCGCGGGCGTGGACATGGCCCTGTCCGATCTCTCAGCCGGGCTCCCGCCGGAAGGGCTGGCCCTCCTGATCGCCGGCCTCGCCCAGGCCCTGTTCGTCCTGCTGTTCGTGCCGCCAGCCCTGGTCGGGTTCGCCGGGGAGATCTTCGCGCGCCGCGGCTTCCTCTGGTACGGCGCCGGGGGCGGCCTGCTGACCGCCGCCCTGCCCTGGCTGGCGCGCGGTGCCGTCCGTCCTGAGGCGACGGGCGCCGCTCCGGGCCTTTTCGCCGCCGAGGCGCGCCTGACGCTGATCCTGTTCATGGTCGGCGCCAGCGCCAGCCTGATCTACTGGATGGTCGCGGGACGCAGTGCCGGGTTCGCGCGGCCCATACGGCATACCGGGGGCGCATGAACGTTTGGTCCGGCGTCGGACCGTCCACGCTTGGCCGCGGGCGCCTCTGCGCGCTAGAGGAAGACCGCCACGAAGCGGATTCCGATGCTCGCCCTGCGCTCCCTCGCTTTCAACGTCTGCTTCTACGCCATGACCACGCTGCTGGCGCTCGGCGGCTTGCCCACGCTGGTCTCCCGCCGCGCGGTGCTGCAGCTGGCCCGGCTCTGGGGACGCCTGACCCTGTGGCTGCTGCGCAGGGTCGCCGGCATGCAGGTCGAGTTCCGCGGCCTGGAGAACATCCCGAAGGGGCCGCTGCTGGTGGCGGCCAAGCACCAATCGGCTCTGGAGACCCTGGCGCTCTGTACGGTTTTCCCGGAATTCGCCTACATCCTGAAACGTGAGTTGCTGCTCATCCCGCTGATCGGGTGGTACCTATCCCGCAGCGGCATGGTGGCGATCGACAGGTCCAAGGGTGCCCGGGCGATGAGCCTGATGAACGCGGCGGCGGCCGACGCCATCCGGGAGGGCCGCCAGCTCATTATCTTCCCCGAAGGCACCCGCCGTGCGGTGGGCGCGCCGCCCGCCTATAAGCAGGGTCTGTCACACCTCTACACCGCCCTGAAGGTGCCGTGCCTGCCGGTGGCGCTGAATACGGGACAGTTCTGGGCGCGCAACAGCCTGATGCGCCGGCCGGGCACGGCCGTGATCCACTTCCTGGAGCCGATCCCCCCGGGCATGGACCGCCAGGAATTCCAGGCGCTGGCCCAGGAACGTCTGGAGGTGGCGTCCAACGCCCTGCTGGCCGAAACCCCGAAGGCCGTTGCCGCCGATGCGGGTGGGGCGTCGGCCAAGGAGGCCCCGGCCGGGGCGGCTCAGCGCCGCTGATGCATTGCCGGGCGTCGGAGCGTTTTTGCCAGCGCCAGCATGACGATGGGCCGGTTCGCAGCTTGTGGATAACTCCCGCGATCACCACATCCTTCCTCAGGAACATTGTGCTTGACGCCTGTGGATATCGCGCGGTAGGTTGGAACAAATGGCGAACAGAAGAGCCCTGTCCTGGTCGGCCGCGCTTCGCGACCTGAAGGACGATCGCACGCGGAGACAGGATGTGCGTGAAGAACGCCTCAAGACCACCGCTGGCCTGCGCGGCACGCCGGCCCTCCCGCTCTCGGCTTGGCGCGGGCGCTCGGGACGGCGCTACGTGGTCGGGGTCCATCCGGCCGGCGCCTTCGATCTCGAGGAGATGGCGGAGGCCGTGGTGATCGCCGTGCGCCGTGACGACACCGGCATCGCTGAAATGGTTTCGGTGGCGACCTCGAACGAGAGCCCGCGCGACCATCTCCGGCGGACCTGGCTCGACCGCGTGCGAACCCGCGGCGCCACCGAGTTGCACGTGCATCGCCTGGCCGACGATGCGGCAGAACGGGTGGCGATCGTCAACGACCTGCAGCTCGATACGATCGAGCCGGCCCAGGCCTGATCGGGAAATCGCGTCTGGAGGGGCGGATCCGTCCGCCCCACCGTCGACCGACTCCGGCACCGCCCCAGTTTCGCCCCGTGCATGGCCTCAAGGCGAGGGCTGTGACGCCCAAGCCGGGACTGATGACGGGGAGCGGAGTGCATGGATCAGGATCGGACGCAGCCGGGCCGTGATGGGCAGGCCTCGCTGGCGCAGACGGCGCGCCGGTTCCGGCTCGGGCTGTTCCTTCCCTATATCCTGCTCGCCTTGCTTGTGGTCGCTTGGTCGATCGCCTGGTTCTGGATCCGGGGCCGTGCCGCCACCGAGATCGATGGCTGGATCGCCCGCGAGGCAGCTGCGGGCCGCAACTGGGCCTGTGCCGACCGGTCGCTCACCGGCTATCCGTTCCGGATCGAGCTGCGTTGCAGCGCCGTCACCCTCGAACGGTCCGACGGCCGCTTCCGCCTCGGCCCCTCCACCGCGGTGGCGCAGATCTACCAGCCGCGCCTAGTGTTGTTCGAGAGCGCCGGCCCGTTCCATGTCGAACAGGGCGCGCTGACCGGTGATGCGTCCTGGGGCAAGCTCCAGGGCAGCGTCCACGGGGCGTCGGACGGGTTCACCCGCGCCTCGCTGGTGGTGGACGGCCCGAACGTCACCGTTACCGGCGCCGATCCGGGTCCGATCGCGATCGCGGGCCAGCATCTGGAGCTGCATGCGCGGCCGACCCCGGGCCGGTACGAATCGGAGGGCGCAATCGATGTGAGCCTGCAACTCGCTCAGGCCGCCGTGCCGCAGCTCGACGCGCTCACCGGCAATCCTGCCCCCGCCGACCTGTCCCTCGACGCGACGCTCACCCAGGCCACCGTCCTGCGGACCGGGCCGGTACCGCGGGAGCTCGAGCGCTGGCGCCAGGCGGGCGGAACGCTCGATCTCGCGGCGCTGTCGCTGGCCAAGGGCGCACAGCGCGTCCAGGCCAAGGGCACGCTCGCTCTGGACGATGCTCACCGCCCGGTCGGGCAGCTCGATCTGCGGGCGGCCGGGGTGGATGCTCTGATCGGCAGCGTCGTGGGTCAGCGCTTCGGATCGGAGAAGGGGGCACTCATCGGCCAGTTGGTCGGCGGCCTGCTGGGGTTGGGACGGCAGCCCGGGCCGGACGCGCCGGCGGACACGGCACCGCTCAAGCCCTTGCCGCCGCTGAAGTTCGTCAATGGGCGGATCGTGTTCAGCGGCTTCCCGATCCCGAACCTCTACCTGCCGGTCCTGTACTAGATCGGCTACAAGGATCCCATGTCAGCCCCGACCCTTTCGGCCCGCGTCAAGATCTGCGGGCTCAGCACGCCGGAAACCGTCGACGCGGCGCTGAAGGCCGGCGCCGACTGGATCGGGCTCGTGCACTTTCTTCGAAGTCCCCGCCACGTAACCTTCGAACAGGCTTCGAAGCTGGCAGCGCAGGCCCGCGGACGAGCCGAACGCGTCGTCCTCCTGGTCGATCCGGACGATGCTCTTGTGCGCGCGGCGGTCGAGGCTGTGGATCCGGACCTGATCCAGCTGCACGGGCGCGAGCGCCCGGAGCGGGTGGCGGCGATCCGTGCGCTCGCTGGACGGCCGGTGATGAAGGCGATCGGCGTCGCGACCCGGGCCGATCTCGAATCGATCCCGGCCTACGACGCGGTGGCTGACCGAATCCTGCTCGATGCCAAGCCGCCGGCCGGCGGCGGGCTCCCCGGGGGGAATGGCCACCGATTCGATTGGGCGATCCTGGCCGATGCCGTCCTGCCCGCCGGGACCATGCTGTCGGGCGGATTGGACGCCGGCAACGTCGGTGGGGCCTTGATCCGCACCGGGCTCGGCGCAGTGGACGTGTCGTCGGGGGTCGAATCGGCGCCCGGCCTCAAGGATCCGGAGAAGATCGCGGCCTTCGTGGCGGCCGTGCAGGCCGCACGCTGACTGCGTCTGCTCAGCGCGGCGCCGGCAAGGCGGTGCGGCCGGTATTGGGTACCGTGTAGGCGGTGCCCTGCGTCTCGCTCTCCGGGGCGTAGGCGCGCAGACGGTTGGCCTCACGCTCGTAGCGGGTCGCCTCCCGGCGATGGTAGCGGACATTCGCCCGGGTCTTACCCTGGCCCAGCCAGGTGAAGACGCCACCGACCACGATGCCGAGCGCCACCGCGCCGAACAGGATTGCGTAGAGCGGCAGGTTCACGCTGAACACCGGCGCATCCGCATTGAACGGGTCGAAGGACAGCGGGACCGGTGCCCGGTTGGCGACCGCCAGCAGGATCACCAGGGCGGCGATCGGCAGCAGCACGAGGCTTTTCAGGAAACGGATCATCGCACTCACAGACCTCTTCCTACTCGGCCGCCGACGCGCTTTCGCCGATGCCCGCGGCGTTGAGGCGCTGGCGCATCTCCTTCCCGGTCTTGAACACGGGAATCGCCTTCTCGGACACGGCAACGGCCGCGCCTGTGCGTGGGTTGCGTCCCTTCCGCGCTTCTCGGCGCTTCACCGAGAAGGCGCCGAAACCGCGCAGCTCCACCCGGTCGCCCCGGGCCAGCGCATCCGAGATGGTGTCGAGGATCGCGTTGACCAGGATTTCGACGTCGCGCTGGTAGAGATGCGGGTTCTGCTCGGCGATCTTGAGGACGAGCTCCGACTTGATCATGGCGTCTGGTCTTCTCGGGGGATCGGGGCGGGCGACTGGAGCTGCCGTCTCCGGCGGGGCGCTCAGGGCTCCGGGCGCCAGAGAACGAGCAGGCCGCCATTCGCGGTCTCGGCCTGGGTGCCGACGGCCCGCAACCGCCCGGCGAGCCCATCGAAGCCCAGCAGGTCCGCGCCGACGCCGGCGGCCGACCAGAGCGAGAAATCGCCCTCCTTGCTGGGCTTCCAGTCCTTGATCGGCAGGTCCTTCGCGACGCCCCGATTCGCCTCCAGCCACGCCACGGCCTGGCGCTCGCCGCCCAGCTCGTCCACCAGCTTCAGGGGCACGCTCTGGCGGCCGCTGAACACCCGCCCATCAGAAACGACGGCGAGCTGGCCGGGATCCATGCCCCGACGCTCGGCGACCAGGCCCTTGAACCACGCATAGGTGTCGCCGACCACGGCCGCCAGGGCGGCGCGCGCCTCCGGGGTGGTGGGCGTGAAGCCCGAGGGCTCGGCCTTGAGCGGCGAGGACTTCACCGATTCGACCTTCACGCCGACCTTGTCGAGGAGGCCCGAGAGGTCGGGGTACTGAAACAGCACGCCGATCGACCCGACCAGGCTGGTCTCACGGGCGACGATGTGGTCGGCCGCGATGGCGGTGATGTAGGCGCCCGAGGCCGCGGTGCCGTCCACGAAGGCCACGATCGGCTTCTTGGCGGCCAGCGCCCGCAGGTTGCGGAAAATCTCTTCGGAACCGGTGGTGGTGCCGCCCGGCGAGTTGATCGAGACGACCACGCCCTTCACGGCGTCGGAGTCGCCGACCCGCTTCATCAGCTTGGCGGTCGATTCGCTGCCGGCGATGAAGCCCGAGACGGAGATGCGGGCGATCTGCGGGCCGACCGCGAAGGCGCCGTCGGCGCCGGCCCGGACCCGGTAGCCCAACGCCCCCACGGCCACGATCAGGCCGCCGATCCCGAGCACCCGCCACAGGGACAGCCTGCGGCGCAGGCGCCGGCGGTCGATCAGCAGTTCGGCGTCGGCTGCCATGCGGTCGCTTCCCTTCGCCTCCCCGGATCGCCCCCGTGACGGGGTGCGGGGGCGAGGCCCCGCGCCGGGCAAGTCCTTGGTTTCCTTTACCTCGCGCGGCCGGAGCCGCCCGAGGCCGGTGTTCTAGAGCATTTTCCGCGGGCCTGGATATGGGCCGCGCGAAGAAAATGCGGCAGCCTCGGGCCGACCCTCAAGCCAGACTGTCTTCGACTGCCTCGTGCAACGACGATCCGGCCGTTTCTGAGGGAAGAACCATCGGCTGCGGGGGAGATCCCGAGTGATCCCGCGCCGGTCGCCGGCCGCCGCGTCGGGGGCGCTCATGAAGCGCCGCGCGCGAACAGGGCGACGACGTCGTGGGGCGTGCCATCGCCGAAGAACCGCGCGAGATTCGCCGCGGCGGCGGTGGCGACCGCGGTGCTGCGGGGAAACAAATCTCGCTCGTAGGTGGTGAGTGCGGCGTCGCGATCCTCGGGCGTCGCGACCAGGGCCCGGGCGAGTTCCGCCCCGTCGGTCAGGGCGAGGTTCGCCCCCGCGCCCGAGAACGGCGACATGAGGTGCGCGGCATCGCCGAGAAGCGTGACGCCGGGGACGGGCTCCCAGCGATGATCGGCCGGCAGCGCGTGGATGAGCCGCAGGATCGGGTCGGTGTCGCTGTGCCCGACGAGGGCGGTGAGGTGCGGCGCCCAGCCCGCGAATTGCTCCGCGATGCGGGCGAGGGTCCCGCACCCATCCCGGACGTCGAGAGCGGCGAGCCAGTCTGCCGGCTTCCGCAGGGCGGCGTAGACGTGCAGCGTCCCATCGGCATATCGGTGCGCGAGGATGCCTCGGCCCGGGGCGAGGGCCATCAGCGTGCCGGTGCCGATCATCTCCGCGCTGTCCCGATGTCGCGCGGCTCCGTCGATCAGGCGCGTCTCCACGAACGCGATGCCGGTATAGGCGGGATGCGCCCGCGTGAGCCGCGGGCGGACCTTGGACCAGGCGCCGTCCGCACCCACCAGCAGGTCGCACGTGACGGTCGCGCCGTCGGCGAAGGCGATCGCGTGGCGTCCGGCAGCGCGGGCGGTGACGGACACCACCGTGCGGCCCCATCGGATCGTTTCGGGCGGCAGCGAAGCGATCAGCAGCTGTCGGAGGTCGCCGCGACCGATCTCCGGGCGGCGGCCCGGGGGATTGCCGGGGCTGTCGAACAGGACGGCGCCATCCGCACCGACGATGCGCTTCGCGTCCTCTCCGGGGCGGATGCGGGCGAGGAAGCCCTCGAACAGCCCGGCGGCCTTCAGCGCGGCCTGGCCGGTGTCCTCATGAAGGTCGAGCAGACCACCCTGGGCCCGCGCCTCCGCGGACGGTTCGGCTTCGTAGATCGTGGCTGCGATGCCTTGGAGATGGAGGATACGGGCCAGCACGAGACCGCCGAGGCCCGCGCCGATGACGGCGATCGCCTGTCGCATGGGTGCGCTCCTGCGACCGCAGGTTCACAGCGCCCCGGGCGTTGCTGGCTGCGGCGCCCGACAGGGTCGGGCTGCTCTTCCGGAGACGCTGGCCGAGCGGCGTGACTTCCGCGATCGGCCTGTGTGCGACGGCCCGAAACCGGGCCGCCGTTTTTCGCGACAATCGTCAGCGTACCGCGCGGTCCCGGGTCGGACAACCGGCTCCGGTCCGCGCAAGGTCAACCCCTCTGCCCGCATCCGCCCCGTGGTGCGCCCCGCTTCGACAAGGCACAAAAGAAAACCCGCGCGGGACAGGTGTCCCGCGCGGGTTTTCTGATCGATCCGAAGCCGCCGCCCGGTCGAGCCGGGCGGCGAGGTGCGGAACGTCTTAATCTTCGTCGGTGCGCTTCTTGTTGAAGGCCGCGCCGAGGATGTCGCCGAGCGATGCGCCGGAATCGGCGGAGCCGAACTGGGCCATCGCCTCCTTCTCCTCGGCCACTTCCAGGGCCTTGATTGAGACCTGGACGCGGTGGGCCTTGCGGTCGAACTGCACGACCCGGGCATCGAACTTCTCGCCGGCGGCGAAACGCTCGGGGCGCTGGTCGCCGCGGTCGCGGGCGAGTTCGGCGCGGCGGACGAAGGTGGTCATATCGGTGTCGACGATCTTCACCTCGACGCCCGAATCCTTCACCTCGACGACTTCGCAGGTGACGATCTGACCCTTCTTGATCTCGCCGGCCTCAGCGAAGGGGTCACCGCCGAGCTGCTTCACGCCCAGCGAGATCCGCTCCTTCTCGACGTCGACGTCGAGAACCTGGGCGCGGACCATGTCGCCCTTCTTGAACTCCTCGATGACCTGCTCGCCGGGACGGTTCCAGTCGAGATCCGACAGGTGGACCATGCCGTCGACATCGCCCTCAAGGCCGATGAACAGGCCGAACTCGGTCTTGTTCTTGACCTCGCCTTCGACCTCGGAACCGACCGGGTGCTTCTCGGAGAAGGCCTCCCAGGGGTTCTGCAGGGTCTGCTTGAGGCCCAGCGAGATACGGCGCTTGACCGGATCGACTTCCAGGATCTGAACCTCGACCTCCTGGGAGGTGGAGACGATCTTGCCCGGATGGACGTTCTTCTTGGTCCAGCTCATCTCGGAGACGTGGATCAGGCCCTCGATGCCCGGCTCCAGCTCCACGAAGGCGCCGTAATCGGTGATGTTGGTCACGCGGCCCTTGAGCTTGGCGCCCTCCGGGTAGCGGGCGGCGATGCCCTCCCACGGATCGGCGAGCAACTGCTTGATGCCGAGCGAAATGCGGTGCGTCTCGTGGTTGATCTTGATGATCTTGACCTTGACCGTCTGGCCGATGGTGACGACCTCGGACGGATGGTTCACGCGGCGCCACGCCATGTCGGTGACGTGCAGCAGGCCGTCGATACCGCCGAGATCGACGAAGGCGCCGTACTCGGTGATGTTCTTGACGACGCCGTCGATGACCTGACCCTCTTCGAGGTTGGCCACCAGCTCAGAGCGCTGCTCGGCGCGGCTCTCCTCGAGCACGGTGCGGCGCGACACGACGATGTTGCCGCGGCGGCGATCCATCTTGAGGATCTGGAACGGCTGCGGGGTGCCGAGCAGCGGGGTGACGTCGCGGACTGGGCGGATATCGACCTGCGAGCGCGGCAGGAACGCCACGGCGCCGTCGAGATCGACGGTGTAGCCGCCCTTGACTTGGTTGAAGATCGTGCCGGTGACGCGGTCGTTGTTCTCGAACGACTTCTCGAGCTTGACCCAGCTCTCCTCGCGGCGCGCCTTGTCGCGCGAGATCACGGCTTCGCCGAGCGCGTTCTCGATCCGGTCGACGTAAACTTCGACCTCGTCGCCGACCTTCAGCTCGCCTTCGCGGCCCGGGCCAGTGAATTCTTTCAGTGCGACACGGCCTTCCGTCTTGGCGCCGATGTCGATGACGGCCACGTCCTTCTCGATCGCGACGACGCGACCCTTGACGACGGACCCTTCGGTGATCTCGTGTTCGAGGAAGCTTTCCTCGAGGAGGGCGGCGAAATCATCGCGGCTCGGGCCACGCCCCAGAGCGGTACCTGCGGACATTCTCTCTCCTGAACGGCCCCCGGCGGAGGCCCTTTGCGTCGGCGGCTCGCGTTGCACACACCCCCGGTTCGCCGCGGCCGCTCCCGAAACCTTGAGGGAGAGGCGGCCGGTCCCGCGGGATCCGGCTTGCCGACGCGTCGATACGGATGACGAGGGCGATCCAGCCGGCGACGCGGCGGCGCCAAAATGAGCGCGCGCGAGCGGAATCCGGGAGGACGCGCGCTGCATACAGCATCGGCTGTACGACTTCAACCGAGCGGGTTTCCCGGCAACGGACGCTGTTTGATGGGGCTGTCCTATCAGGATGGGCTGGCTTGGCCGGCTGCCGATACGGTGTTCGACCGGGCGCTCAGAAGGCCCCCTCACCGCGCCGTCGCGAGCGGAAATACCCGTCGCTGGATGTGGCGCGGGTCCTCTCGCCCGTGCGGGCTACGACGTTCACACAACGGTTTTTGGAAGGCGCGACGCGCGCTCCTTCTCCTTGAGGGAGGAGGTGGGGGTGGCTCAGAAGGCACCGCTGCGCCTCATCCGGCGCCACCCCCCACCCCTGACCCCTCCCCGCAAGGGGGAGGGGAAACGCGTTTTCTTTCAGAGACTTGCGGTAGAGCTTTTCGTGGTTGTGAATCCGCTAGCCCGCACGGGAGAGGGAGCCTGTCGCGACTTGCCTCGAACGGGCGCGTCACCGGCAGGGCTGCATATCCCTTGCGCTGCTCTCGCCCTCAAAAGCGGGACCGCTCCAGTCCCCCCAATCAGGCAGCCTGGGCCAAAACGGCCTGCTCTTCATCAACCTCATCGGTGTGGACGTCGAACCGTACCAGGTAGGCGGTCCCGAAACTGGTGGTCAGGGCGCAGTCGGTGGCGTCGCGGCCCCGGGCCATGACGATCCGGGCAATCCGTGGCCGGTTGTGCCGGGCGTCGAACGTGTACCAACGTCCGCCTTCGGGACCTTCGAGGTAGACCTCGAACCACGCCGAGAAATCCATTGGCGCCGGGTCCTTCGGCACGCCGATATCGCCGAGATAGCCGGTGGCGTAGCGGGCCGGGATGTTCATGCAGCGGCACAGGGTGATCGCGAGATGGGCGAAGTCCCGGCAGACGCCGACCTGCTGGGTGTATCCGTCGAAGGCCGTGCGGGTGGCGTCGGCCTGCTGGTAGTCGAACCGCAGACGATTGTGGGCGAAGTCGACGATCGTCTGCACCCGCGCCCAGCCCTCCGGGGCGCCGCCGAACAGCGACCAGGCAATGCCAGAGAGCTTGTCGGTGTCGCAGTAGCGCGAGCCGAGCAGATACGGCAGCACGTCGTCCGGCAGGTCCTGGACCGGAATCTGTCGCGCCTCGGGCGCCTGCACGTCCGGCAACCCGCTATCGGCGATGGTGAAGTCGGCCGCCATGGTGATCCGGCCGCCGGGGGCGACGATCCGGGTGCAGACATTGCCGAAGGCGTCGACGGACTGGTGCGCTGCAACCGGCGGATCGAAGGTGATCACCTCCGGGGTGACGAGGTCGCTCCGGCGCTCGGGGCGCACGTTGAGCAGCAGGTTCATCGGCGTCGGGCCGAAGGTGTCGAAGGCGATGGTGAAGCCGGTGCGGACGTGCATCGTGAGGAACCGTGGACGAAGCCAGCACCGAGCGGCGCTGTCGGGTGGGCGCATGTAGTAATGGGGCCTAAAATACTCAGGCGGCGCAGTGGTTCCGCCCTGTATGCCAGTTGTTGGCTGTTGGCCTGCTCGAATTTGCGGCAGCTGGTGCCTCCCGGCCCACGGCGCTGCTGGCCCTGCGCGATCGTCGCGCAGCCCTGCCGTGCCCGGCGCCATGTTGCGTCGCACAGGGCAGGCTCGTATCGCTGCCGCCGATCAAAGACCCGCGGGCCGGGCCGCGCGCTGGCGTGCGGGCTCCGGTCCGCCGCCGGACGAACGACGCCCATGACCCTCGACAAGCTCTCCCTGCCCAAGGACAAGATCCGGGTCCTGCTGCTCGAAGGCATCAACGACAGCGCCGTCGCGCTGATGCAGGCCGCCGGCTACACCAACCTGACCCGGCTGCCGAAGGCGCTCGACCGGGAGGCCCTGCACGAGGCGCTCCAGGGCGTGCACATGCTCGGCATCCGCTCGCGCACGCAGCTCGACGCGGCGGCCTTCGCGGCGGCGGACCGGCTGCTGGCGGTGGGCTGCTTCTCGGTGGGCACCAATCAGGTCGAGCTGGAGGCGGCGCGCCATCGCGGCATCCCGGTGTTCAACGCGCCGTTCTCCAACACCCGCTCGGTGGCGGAGCTGACCATTGGCGAGATCGTGATGCTGCTGCGCCGGATCGTGCCGCGCTCGGTGGGCGCCCATGCCGGCCGGTGGGACAAGTCGGCGGCGGGCTCCCTGGAGGTCCGCGGCAAGACGCTCGGCATCGTCGGCTACGGCAATATCGGCACGCAGCTCTCGACGCTTGCCGAGGCGATGGGCATGCGGGTGCTGTTCTACGACCACACCGACAAGCTCCGCCACGGCAACACCGAGCCGACCAAGACCCTGCACGACCTGCTCGGCCAGTGCGACGTGATCTCGCTGCACGTCCCTGAGACCGACGCCACCGCCAACATGATCGGCGCAGCCGAGATCCGGGCGATGAAGCCGGGCGCGTTCCTGATCAACAACGCCCGCGGTACGGTGGTGGATCTCGACGCGCTGGCCGCGGCCCTGCGCGACGGCCACCTCAAGGGCGCGGCCATTGACGTGTTCCCGGTGGAGCCCGGCTCCAATGCGGAAGCCTTCGTGAGCCCGCTTCAGGGCCTCGAGAACGTGATCCTCACGCCGCATATCGGCGGCTCGACCGAAGAGGCCCAGGAGCGCATCGGTGCCGAGGTCGCCCGTAAGCTCGTGGACTATTCCGATATCGGTTCGACGGTGGGCGCCGTGAACTTCCCGCAGGTCCAGCTGCCGGCCCGGCCGACCGGCACGCGCTTCATCCATGTCCAGCGCAATCTGCCGGGCATGCTCGGGCGGCTGAACGACGTATTCTCCCGCGGCCACGTCAACATCGCGGCGCAGTTCTACCAGACCGATGGCGAGGTCGGTTACGTGGTGCTGGAGACCGACGCCACCGATGCCGATGCCGAGGCTTTGCTCACCGAGATCCGCGCCATCCCGGGCACGATCCGGGCACGCCTGCTCTACGAGCGCCGGTGAACCGCCTCGATTTCGCGTCGGCCGCATCGAACGCGACGGCTGTTGCCGCGTTCGCCTTGCGCGGCGGCGCCAGGCGCTGTTCAAGTCGTGCCCGACCGCTTTGCTGATGGATCGGCCGGTCGGCGGAGGATGTGCGGTGACGAAGCGTATTGGATGCGGATTGGCCGGCCTCGTGCTCGGTCTCGCCGGGACGATCGCGGTCGTCTCCGATGCGTCCGCGGATTGCCTGCGCCGGATCTACAACCGCTCGACCTACGTGCTGGTCGCACGTCAGGACGGTGGTCCGCCCGCGACCCTGCTGCCGGGCCAGTCCCTGCCGGTGCGGCTGTCGCGGCCCGGCCAGATCGCCATCTCGGCCTATTGCGGGCTTCCGGGCTCCGGTGCCGGCCCCGTCACCCAGGCCAGCTTCGATTACGAGGCCGTGCTCGACCGCTGCTTCATCCGGTTCGGAAGCGACGAGTTCTTCGCCTCGCAGCTCGGCCGCGGCTTCTTCGGCACGCAGGAGACCGCACCGTTCACGGTCAACAACCCGAAACAGGGCGATATCGTCCTCGGCCCGTCGGCCCTGCCCGTGTGCCGGGTGCCGAACGCGGTGCTCAGCCGGCGCGGCTGAGCAGGCGGGGTCGTCCTCCGAACGCGGGCGACCGCCGTTTGGGATGATACTCTAGAGAAAATGCCGGAAGACCACCCGCCGGTCCTCGGGGGCGCCCGGCGGGGGTGAGGCCGCCGGCGCCAGGAACGGGCTGGCCAGCCGCAGCGCGATCAGGCTGAGAGCCGCGAGCGCCGGGGCGACGTATCGGAACGGGCGAGCGAACATGAGCGCCTCCGTCGCGGCGTCGCCGATCCAGGCGATGACCCGGGTGCAGCCCTGCAGCGTGGACAGAGCATCGCACTGCAGAGCGGGATGCGGCGTGTTGAAGCGCACATGGGTTACGTCAAGGCGGCTTACCGATGCCCACGGCTCTCGGCCCGCACGCGCCCGACGCTTCGATCCATCCGGGTTACGGACCTCCGATTGCGTCCGCAGCGTCGCTGGCGCCCGCCGGTGCACGCTCCTATGGTGGTCCTTCTGCGGAAGTCTCGCCGCGCACGCCGCGACGGTGCTTCCCTCGCCGAACCAACAGCGTGAACGAGGACGCGCGTATGCTGACCCAGACTGGCAACTCGATCCTGCGGGGGGAGCTCGGCGTCGAGGAGACCATCGAATCCGACAACATCGTCCGGTGGGACGGCGACCGGCTCTATGTCGAGCAGGACGTGTTCCACAACGGCCAACTCGTCCACCGCAAGTACCGGCGCACCGTGACCGAGCCCGTGGCCCAAGCGCTCTGGGCCATTATCAACCGGTCCAAGCAGTGAGGTTCTACGGTTAAAGTCTTGCGCCACGGGTTCGGGGCGCAGGCGTTTTCGGGGGGCGCGACGAGCCTTCATCCCCCGCAGGCCGCGTGACATAGAACATCGCCACGCGCGCTCCTCCCCCTCGTCGGGAGGAGCGGGAGGTGGGGGTGGTTCAGGAGGCATCATTGCGCCCCATCCCGGACCGACCCCACCGCTGGCCCCTCCCCGCAAGGGGTGAGGAGAAACACGCGTCGTTGTCCGTGCCGAAGGCTGATACGCGACCTGTGAAGCGCTGAGCCCGCTGGGGCGACCAGACTGGGCCGCCCGCGTCGGAGCCGGCCCCGCCTCCCCTATGCCGCCACGGCGTTCAGGGGCGCGGCCGCCGAGAGCGGCTCCGTCTGGATCGCGTCGAGGCGGCTATGGGCATTGCCGAAGGCGCTCCGGAGCGTCGTGCTCGCATCCTCCACCGCCACCAGCACCGCCAGCTTCTGGCTCGCGGCGCGATCCGCGATGCTGCGGGCGGCCGAGAGCAGGGATTGCTCCAGGCTCTGGAACTCCGCTGCGGCCTCCTTGCCGGTCTCACGGGTGGCCGCCGCCAGACGCTCGAGCGCCGCCTCGAGGGCATGACGCAGGACAAGCGTGCGCACGCGCTCCTGAAGGAGCGCCCTCTCGTCGAGTTTCATCAGATTGGGTCCGCCACTGGGAACGCAGGGAAGATCTCATACTTCCCCGGACCCCGCAGCCACCTTTTTGCAACAGCGCAATACTGTTTCTCGATCCGCAGGGTGTTGCCCGAGGGCTCGGATCGTTGCTGATCTTTGGTGTGACTTGGATTTTTACCAATAACATTCAAGATTTAACGGGCTGTTTGCCCTGTTTGTGGACCGTTCGACTGGAATCGCGCCGGCATCGAGGCGTGTCGGCCGCAGCGGATTCAAATGGAAGGTGGATATTCGCTGCTTCCTCACAACCACGCGAACGCGGCGTCGACCGGATGACTGGGGCTTTCGGCGCGCGATCCCCAGGCGTTTTGGGCGCGTGGATCGCTTCGCCGTGCGCCAGGACGGTCGCGCGGGACGGACCCGTCGGACAGCCGTTAGTACGGTGTCCCGGCCTGCCGCCGCGCGCGCAGGGCCTCGGCGTACCAAGCCAACTCGTCCAGGAACTTGGCGGCCGCCGTGTCGATCCAGGCGTCCGTCGGCGTACCGGCCTCGTCCAGCACCTTCTGGAGGCGCGGGATCGGCAGGAGCGAGGGGATGCTGGGCATGCCGAGTTCGGCGAGCATCGCCCGGAGCGGCATCGCCGCGCGGACTCCGCCGAACTGTCCGGCCGAGTAGCAGCAGATCGCCGAGGGCCGCCAGTAATACTCCTCCAGGAAGTGGTCGAGTGTGTTCGACAAAGCCGGCGGAACGCCGTGATTGTACTCGGCCGAGACCACCAAGAAGGCATCGGCACCGCGGTAGAGCTGGGCGAGGCGCTCCAGCGGCTCCGGGGCGGTGCCGGCCGGGTATTCCTTGTACATGCGGTCGAGGAGCGGGAGGCCGAGCTCGGCCGGATCGACCAGCGGGGCGACGTGGCCGCGCGCCTCGAGCCGGGCGATCAGGAACCGCGCCGCCCGGAGGCCGATGCGGTCCGAGCGGACGCTGCCGAGGATGACCGGAACGGTGAGAGGCATGGCGATCTCCGATCAGTGCGATCAGGTCTTGGATGTGGCCGTCAGCGCTGTGGCGGCCAAGCCGACCGGTCCGGTGGTCGCGTAGGCGGCGATCGCCTTCGTGACCTGCTGAAGCAACGATTGCAGGCCGTCCTCGATCCCGCTGAACGGGTTCGTCGCGCCGGCCGCGGTGCCGGAGGTCGAAGCGGCCGCCGTGCCGTCGCCGGTGGTCGGGGTCGCGCCCGTGGCGTTCGCGGTATCGGGCGCCACCGGACGAACGTGCGAACCGCGATGATGGTGGACCGGCGCGGCAGTCTGCGCGTCCTGGCCGTCCTCCGCGCCGGGATCGGCGCTGGATTGCTCGGTGATGCTCGACGCGCTGCTGGGCGGGGCAAAGCCGCCCTGGGCGCTAATCTGGCTGTAATCGGACTGCACCTGCAGCAGCGAGGCCATCAGGTCGCTCGACAGGGCCGGGCCGGAGGCGGTGCTGCCGGAGGCTTTCGCCGTGCCGGTCGATGCGCTCGCCCCCTGGCTCGCTGCTGCGAACGCGTTCGCGTCGGTCTGCGGCGCGGAGGCCGACCGCGTCTGCCGCAGGGCGCTGATGAGGTCCCGCTGGAGGCTGCTGCTCGTGACCGAACCGACCGACATGATACGTCCTCGCGAAGTCCTTCTGTGGGAGCAAGCACGGCGCGGTCCAGAATTTTACCAATGATTTCAAGGGCCGAAATGAGGATCGGGCCGGCAGGATCGGCCGCGCGGCAGATTTTGCCGGTGTTGGAGCGGTGTCTTGGCGTTCACGACCGGTTAGCGGCGCATCCCCTTCTCCTTGCGGGCTCGCGGCTTTGCAGAACGCGGGCCGGATAATTCTCGGCTGCAGGAGAAGTCGCTCCGAGGCGGACACGCGCCCTTCCTCCCCCCTCTGCGGGGAAGGGAGACGCGCTTGGGGGTAGCCTTGGTCCTCATCCGGGAGCGATGTGTGACCCGATGGTCCGCACGGGAAAGCAGGCCCCTCGGGGCCTGCTGGCTCGGTGCCGAGCACGGCCTCACCCCCGCCGATCCTCATGCGATCCTTATAAGTTCGCCGCCCGCTCCGTCTCGAACCCTAACGCGGTTCCCGGCCACACTCCGGGTCGGCCGGGATCGGTCGCGGCCTCGCCGCGCCGCCCGCAGAACCGACGCGGATTCATCATGCTCGACCTCATCTTCATCGCCGCGGGGCTGGCCTTCTTCGCCCTGAGCGAGGGCTACGCCCTGCTCTGCGACCGCTTCTGAGGGGGCCGCCATGAGCCTCGACCTCACCCTCGGCGCCCTCACCACCCTCGGGCTGCTCGGCTACCTCACCTACGCCCTCGTCCGCCCCGAGCGGTTCTGAGCGGCCCGAACGGACTCCTCCCATGACCCTCAACGGCTGGATGCAGATCGCGCTGTATTGCGCGGTCGTCTTGGCGCTGGTGAAGCCCCTCGGGCTTTACATGACGCGCGTGTTCAACGGCGAGCGCACCTGGCTCTCGCCGATCCTGGCGCCGGTGGAGCGCGGCTTCTACCGCGCCGCCGGCATCGACCCCCGCCAGGAGCAGCATTGGCTCGCCTATGCCGGCGGGGTGATCCTGTTCCACCTGCTCGGCTTCGCCCTGCTCTACGCGATCCTGCGGCTCCAGGCGCTCCTGCCGCTGAACCCGGCCAAGCAGGCCGCCGTGGCGCCGGACCTCGCCTTCAACACGGCCACGAGCTTCGTCACCAACACCAACTGGCAATCCTACGGCGGCGAGACCACGCTCTCGTATCTCGCCCAGATGGTGGGGCTGACGCACCAGAACTTCCTGTCGGCCGCCACCGGCATCGCCGTGGCCGTGGCGCTGATCCGCGGCTTCGCCCGGGCCTCCTCCGGCACGATCGGGTCGTTCTGGGTCGATGTCACCCGGGCCACACTCTACGTGCTGGTGCCGCTCTGCATCCCCTACGCGCTGTTCCTGGTCTGGCAGGGGGTGCCGCAGACGCTCGGCGCCTCGATCGACGCGACCACCCTCGAGGGGGCCAAGCAGACCATCGCGATCGGCCCGGTGGCGAGCCAGGTCGCGATCAAGATGCTCGGCACCAACGGCGGCGGCTTCTTCAACGCCAACGCTGCGCACCCGTTCGAGAACCCGACCGCCCTGTCGAACTTCGTCCAGATGGTCTCGATCTTCGCGATCGGCGCCGCGCTCACCAACGTGTTCGGCCGCATGGTCGGGGACGAGCGCCAGGGCTGGGCGATCCTCGGCGCCATGGGGATCCTGTTCCTGGCGGGCGTCGTCGTCACCTACTGGGCCGAGGCGCAAGGCGGCTCCGTGCTCAACGGCCTCGGATTCACCGGCGGCAACTTCGAGGGCAAGGAGGTCCGCTTCGGGATCAGCGCCTCGGCCCTGTTCGCCGTGATCACGACGGCAGCCTCCTGCGGTGCGGTCAACGCCATGCACGACAGCTTCACGGCGCTCGGCGGCATGATCCCGCTCATCAACATGCAGCTCGGCGAGGTCGTCATCGGCGGCGTCGGCGCCGGCCTCTACGGCATGCTGGTCTTCGTGATCGTGGCGATCTTCGTGGCCGGCCTGATGGTCGGGCGCACCCCCGAATATCTCGGCAAGAAGATCGAGGCGCGGGAGGTAAAGATGGCCATGCTCGGCATCCTGTGCCTGCCGCTGATGATGCTCGGCGGCACGGCGCTGGCCACCGTGCTGCCGGCGGGGCTGGCCGGGCCGGCCAATGCCGGGCCGCACGGCTTCACCGAGATCCTCTACGCCTACACCTCGGCGGCGGCCAACAACGGCTCGGCCTTCGGCGGGCTCACGGCCAACACCCTGTTCTACAACAGCACGCTGGGCCTCGCGATGCTGGTCGGCCGGTTCTTGGTGAAGATCCCGGTGCTCGCCATCGCGGGGTCGCTGGCCGCCAAGAAGACCCTGCCGGCCTCGGCCGGCACTTTCCCGACCCATGGCGGGCTGTTCATCGGGCTCCTGGTCGGCGTGATCCTGATCGTTGGCGGTCTGACCTTCTTCCCGTCCCTGGCGCTGGGACCGGTGGTCGAGCACCTCGCCGGTTCCGCCGGCCAGACCTTCGCGACAGGAGGCTGAGATGCCGCGCACGCTCCCGACCCGGCGCATGCCGCGCCATCACCTGATGCTGCATCGGGCGCCACCGCCTCGGCACCGGGCCGGCGCGCGGCCGCCGCGGACCTCCGACCTCGTGCTGGCGCTGCTCGGCGTACTGCTGCTCGCGGCCCTGGCGATGATGGCGGCCTGCGCGCTCACCGCCGGCACCTTGGCCCCCTGACATCCCGAGGCGCGCCCGCGCCTCCCCGCCCCTCTCCGGACACCCGATCCATGTCCCGCAAGACCACTTCCCTGTTCAGCCCCGCTCTGGTCGGGCCGGCGCTCGTCGGCTCCGTGAAAAAACTCGATCCGCGCGCGATGATCCGCAACCCGGTCATGTTCGTGGTCGAGGTCGTGGCCGCGCTCACCACCGTTCTGTTCGTCCGCGATGTCGCCACCGGCGCCGGCGACCTGCTGTTCTCCGGCCAGATCATCCTGTGGCTGTGGTTCACCCTGGTCTTCGCCAACTTCGCCGAAGCCCTGGCCGAGGGCCGGGGCAAGGCCCAGGCCGACAGCCTGCGCCGTACCCGCACCGAGACGATGGCCAAGCGCCTCACCGGCCCGGGCGATCGCTACGAGACCGTCCCGGGCACTGGCCTCAAGGTCGGCGACGTGGTGCTGGTCGAGGCCGGCGACCTGATCCCGTCGGACGGCGAGGTCATCCAGGGCGTCGCCTCGGTCAACGAGGCGGCGATCACCGGTGAATCCGCTCCCGTGATCCGCGAATCCGGCGGCGACCGCTCGGCGGTGACCGGCGGCACGCAGGTGCTCTCCGACCAGATCCGGGTGCGGATCACCGCGGCGGCCGGCTCGACCTTCGTCGACCGGATGATCGCCCTGGTTGAGGGCGCCTCCCGGCAGAAGACCCCGAACGAGATCGCGCTCAACATCCTGCTCGCCGGGCTGACGCTCGTGTTCGTGTTCGCGGTGGCCTCGATCCCGAGCTTCGCTTCCTATGCCGGCGGCGCGATCCCGCTGATCGTGCTGGTGGCGCTGTTCGTCACCCTGATCCCGACGACGATCGGCGCCCTGCTCTCGGCCATCGGCATCGCCGGCATGGACCGGCTGGTGCGCTTCAACGTGCTCGCCCTGTCGGGCCGGGCGGTCGAGGCGGCGGGCGACGTCGACACGCTGCTCCTGGACAAGACCGGCACGATCACGCTGGGCAACCGCCAGGCCACGGAGTTCCGGCCGGTCGCCGGCGTGACCGCGGCCGATCTCGCCGACGCGGCCCAGCTCGCCTCGCTCGCCGACGAGACCCCGGAGGGCCGCTCGATCGTGGTGCTCGCCAAGGAGGCCTACGGCATCCGGGCCCGGGACATGGCCGGCCTGAACGCCAGCTTCGTGCCCTTCACCGCCCAGTCGCGCATGAGCGGCGTCGATCTCGACGGCGTCTCGATCCGCAAGGGCGCGGTCGAGGCGGTGATCGCCTCGGTCTCGGCGCAGCCGATGGCGAGCCGGGGCTCGAACGCGGCTCTGGCCTACCAGCCGGAGGCGGAGCCCGAATCGGTGGCCGAGATCCGCGCCATCGCCGAGACGATCGCCAAGGCCGGCGGCACGCCGCTGGCGGTGGCCCGCGACGGCCGGCTGCTCGGCGTCGTCTACCTGAAGGACATCGTGAAGGGCGGCATCCGCGAGCGCTTCGCGGAGCTGCGCCGGATGGGCATCCGCACGGTGATGATCACCGGCGACAACCCCATGACCGCCGCCGCCATCGCGGCGGAAGCGGGCGTCGACGACTTCCTCGCCCAGGCCACCCCGGAGGACAAGCTGGCGCTGATCCGCGCCGAGCAGGCCCAGGGCAAGCTCGTCGCCATGTGCGGCGACGGCACCAACGACGCCCCGGCGCTGGCCCAGGCCGATGTCGGCGTCGCCATGAACACCGGCACGGTGGCGGCCCGCGAGGCCGGCAACATGGTCGATCTCGATTCCGACCCGACCAAGCTCATCGAGATCGTCGGCATCGGCAAGCAATTGCTGATGACCCGCGGCGCGCTGACCACCTTCTCCATCGCCAACGACGTGGCGAAGTACTTCGCGATCATCCCCGCGATGTTCCTCGGGCTCTATCCGCAGCTCCAGGCGCTCAACGTCATGGGTCTCGCCTCGCCGCAGAGCGCGATCCTGTCGGCGATCATCTTCAACGCCCTGATCATCGTGGCGCTGATCCCGCTGGCGCTCAGGGGCGTGACCTACCGCGCGGTGGGCGCCGCCGCGCTGTTGCGCCGGAACCTGCTGATCTACGGGCTCGGCGGCGTCCTGGTGCCGTTCGCGGCCATCAAGGCCATCGACCTCGCCGTCACCGCCCTGCACCTCGCCTGAACCAGTCCTCTGGAAACTCGCCATGCTCAGCCAGCTTCGCCCCGCCCTGGTCCTGCTCACCGTCCTGACGGCGATCACCGGCCTCGCCTACCCGCTCGCCGTCACCGGCCTCGCCGGCCTGATCTTTCCCGCGCGTGCCGCCGGCAGCCTGATCGAGCGCGACGGCCATGTCGTCGGCTCGACCCTGATCGGCCAGAACTTCGCCGGAGCCACCTACTTCCACGGTCGGCCCTCCGCCACGAGCGCCGCGGACCCGGCCGACCCGTCGAAGACCGTGCCGGCCCCCTACAACGCGTCCAATTCCGCGGGCTCCAACCTCGGCCCGACCAGCGCCGCGCTTGCCGAGCGGGTGAAGGGTGACCGCGACGCGCTGGCGGCGGAGAATCCCGGCCAGCCGGTCCCGGTGGACCTCGTCACCACCAGCGGCTCGGGCCTCGACCCGGACATCTCGCCCGACGCCGCCCTGTTCCAGGTGCCCCGGGTCGCCAAGGCCCGCAACCTGCCGGAGGACCGCCTGCGCCAGCTCGTCGCCGCGCAGAGCGAGGGCCGCCTGTTCGGGCTGCTCGGCGAGACCCGGGTGAACGTTCTGGCGCTCAACCTCGCCCTCGATGGGCTGGGCGGTCGCTAGCGGATCGTTCGGCGCGGGACGCAAGGCGATCCCGCTGACGGTGTGACGACCTGGAACGACGGAAGCTGCCTTTCAGCGCGTGATGACGTGATGCTCAGATCGGACCTCGGAGCCCTTGGCGGGGGATCGGCGCGGCCGGACAGGATTTTGTCGGTCGCGCCGGTTTGGCACGCATCCGCCTTGGCTGTTAAGACGGGTCGGGCATTCGAGAAGGTTCACGTCTATTTCCGACGCTGCGTGGTCGACGGCACTGGGGCTGATCGCGGTCCTGGCCCTGGTGTTCGCCAACGGGTTCTTCGTGGCCGCCGAGTTCGCGCTCGTATCGGTGCGTCGCAGCCGCGTCGCCGAGCTGGTCTCGGAGCGACGGGCCAATGCCACCGCCCTCCAGCGGGCGACGGACCGGCTCGACGCCTACCTGGCCGCGACCCAGTTCGGCATCACCCTGTCGTCCCTGGCGCTGGGCTGGATCGGCGAGCCCGCGCTCGCGCATCTGATCGAGCCGGCCCTCGAATGGCTGCCGCTGGGCCTCGGCGCCGTCGCGTCCCACACGGTCGGGATCGCACTGGCCTTCTCGATCATCACCGCCCTGCACATCGTGCTCGGCGAGCTCGCCCCCAAGAGCCTCGCCCTGCAGCGGAGCGAGCGCACCGCCCTGGCGGTGGTCCGGCCGCTCGGCCTGTTCCTGCTGTTGTTCCGGCCCGCGATCCTGATCCTGAACGGCCTCGGCAACGGCGTGCTCCGGCTGTTCGACCTCAAGGCGGGGCACGGCGAAGGTTCGCTGCACTCGACGGCGGAGCTCAACCTGCTGATCCAGGCCAGCCAGGAGGCCGGCCTGATCCGCGAGGTCCAGCAGGAGGCGGTGGAGCGCATCTTCGCCATCGGCGAGCGCAAGGTCCGGGACATCATGACCCCGCGCCACGAGGTCGAATGGGTCGATGCCGACGACCCGCGCGACGAGATCCTCAAGGCCGTGCGTGCCTGCGACCACGCGCAGGTGGTGGTCAGCCGCGGCCACGTGGACGAGCTCGTCGGCGTGGTGCGCAAGCAGGATCTGCTCGATCAGGTGCTCGACGGCCAAGAGATCGACATCGCCGCCGCGACACAGCCGCCCATCGTCGTGCACGAGAGCATGACCATCCTGGCGGTGCTGGAGACCTTCCAGAGCCAGCCGATGCGGATGGCCGTGGTCGTCGACGAGTACGGCAGCCTGGAGGGCATCGTCACCCAGACCGATCTGCTGGAGGCCATCGCGGGCGACATTCCGGAAGTGGGCGAGGAGCCCGACGTGGTCGAGCGGGCCGACGGCTCGCTGCTGATCGACGGCATGATGCCGGCCCGGGAGGCGTTCGAGCGGCTCGACCTGTCCGAGACACCCGATTCCGACGACTTCAACACGCTGGCCGGCTACGTGATCTTCCAGCTCGGCCGGATCCCCGCGGCCGGCGACGCCTTCGAGGCCGGCGGCTGGCGGTTCGAGGTCGTCGACATGGACGGACGCCGGGTCGACAAGGTCCTGGCCGTCAAGGTGGCCTGAACGTCGGGGTCGACGATCCCGGCGGCCCGGTCGCCGTCGGAGACTGAGAGACGGTGACGTCTCCCTTCGCTTGCGCGCTGTGTGTCGATCGCTGACTTCAGCGAAGTCAGGTCGCAGAGCCGTATCGCCCCGCCGAACCCGTCGCGTTCCGACCCCCGAAAAACCCATGCCCGAGACCGGCCGCGATCCGACCCGCCCCACCCCCGAGGCCCTGCTGGAAGCGGCGCGCCGGGAGGCGCGGACCCGCGGCCGGTTGAAGGTGTTTCTGGGCGCCGCCCCCGGGGTCGGAAAGACCTACGAGATGCTGACCATCGGCCGCGCGAAGCGGGAGGCCGGCCTCGACGTGGTGGTGGGCGTCGTCGAGACGCACGGCCGGGCCGAGACCGAGGCCCTGCTCGACGGCTTCGCGGTCCTCCCGCGCCGCGCCGTGCCCTATCACGGCACCGATCTCGACGAGATGGATCTCGACGCCCTCCTGGCCCGCAAGCCCGCCCTGGCGCTGGTCGACGAGCTCGCCCACACCAACGCGCCGGGCTCCCGCCACCCGAAGCGCTACCAGGATGTCGAGGAGCTGCTCGATGCCGGCATCGACGTCTACACCACGCTCAACATCCAGCATGTCGAGAGCCTCAACGACGTGGTGGCGCAGATCACACGCATCCGCGTGCGCGAGACCGTGCCGGACGGCATCCTGGATCGCGCGGACGATATCGAGGTGGTCGACCTCAACCCGGACGACCTGATCCAGCGGCTCAAGGACGGCAAGGTCTACGTCCCGACCCATGCCGAGCGCGCCCTCAAGCACTACTTTTCCCGGGGCAACCTCACGGCCCTGCGCGAGCTCGCCCTGCGCCGCACCGCCGACCGGGTGGACGACGAGCTGCTCAGCCACATGCAGGCCAATGCCATCGCGGGGCCCTGGAGCGCGGGCGAACGGGTGCTGGTCTGCGTCAGCGACGATCCGCGCTCCGCCGGCCTGGTGCGCTACGCCAAGCGCGTCGCCGACCGGCTGCACGCCCCCTGGACGGCGCTGTTCATCGAGGTGCCCCGCGCCGGTGCCGGCAGCGAGGCGGAGCGCGACCGGATCGCCGAGACCCTGCGGCTGGCCGACCGGCTCGGGGGTGACGCCGTCACCCTGCCGGGCGGCCGGCGCGTCGCCGACGACATCCTGGCCTATGCCCGCTCGGCCAACGTCAACCACATCGTGGTCGGCAAGGCGGCGCGCTCCTGGCTGTTCGAGCTGGTGAACGGCTCGGTGGTCCACGACCTCGTGCGCCGCAGCGGCAATATCAGCGTCCACGTGGTGCCGGGCGAGGCCGTGCCGGCCGAGGCCCCGTCGCGCCGGCCGGTGGCCACCGCGTCCCCGGCCGCGACCGTCGCCCCCGGCCCCTACTTGACGGCCCTGCTCGCGACCGCCGCGTCGCTCGGCGTGGCGCTGCTGCTCCAGCCCTATACCGGCGTCGAGAATGCCGATCTGATGCTGCTGACCGGCGTGGTCGCCGTGGCGGTACGCTGGGGGCTCGGGCCGTCCCTAGCAGCCGTCGTCTCGGCCTCCCTCGCCTACAATTTCTTCTTCTTGCCGCCGGTCTACACCTTCACCATCGCCGACCCGACCAACGTCGCGGCCTTCCTGCTGTTCACCCTGGTCGCCGTGCTGGTCTCGAACCTCGCCGCCCGCGCCCGCCGGATCGCCCTGGTCAGTCAGGGACGGGCCACGTCCACCGAGCGTCTGTTCGGATTCTCGCGCAAGCTCGCGGGCTGCGGCACCCTGGATGACGTGCTCTGGGCGACCTGCGCGCAGGTGGCCGCCATGCTGCGGGTCCGGGTGGTCCTGCTCTTGCCCGACGGCCAAACCGTCACCGTGCGGGCCGGCTACCCGCCGGAGGATCGGCTGGATGCGGCCGATCTCGCGGCGGCCCAGTGGGCCTTCGACAACGACAGGCCGGCGGGTCGCGGCGCCGACACCCTGCCGGGCGCCAAGCGGCTGTTCCTGCCGATGCGGACCGGGCGCGGCACGATCGGGGTGATCGGCCTCGACGCGGATGGCGCCGGGCCGATCCTGACCCCGGAGGGGCGCCGCCTGCTCGACGCGCTCGCCGATATGGGCGCGCTCGCCATCGAGCGGGTGCGGCTGGTGGAGGATCTCGACCGGGCCGAGCGTGCCGCCGAGACCGACCGCCTGCGCCAGGCGCTTCTGACCTCGATCAGCCACGACCTGCGCACGCCCCTGGCCTCGGTGCTCGGGGCGGCGAGCACGCTGCACGATCTCGACGCCGACCTCCCCCCGGAGGCCAAGGCCGACCTGCTGGCGACGATCATCGCCGAATCCGAGCGGCTGAACCGGTTCATCGCCAACCTGCTCGACATGACCCGCCTGGAGGCGGGCGCCGTCGCCCCGAACCTCGCCCCGCAGGACGTCGCCGAGATCGTCGACACGGCCCTGCGCCGGGCCGAGGCGGTGCTGGCCGACCATCGCGTCGCGGTCGATCTCGCCCCCGATCTGCCCGTGCTCCGGCTCGACCCGGTGCTGTTCGAGCAGGTGCTGTTCAACCTGCTGGACAACGCCGCCAAATACGCCCCGGCAGGCTCCACCGTCACAATCCGGGGCCGCCGGGAGGGCAACCGGGTGCGCCTCGATCTTCTCGACGAGGGCGACGGCCTGCCCGAAGCGGACATCGCGCGCGTGTTCGACAAGTTCTATCGGGTGCGCAAGAGCGACCGGGTCCGGGCCGGCACCGGGCTCGGGCTCGCCATCGCCCGCGGCTTCGTCGAGGCCATGGGCGGCACCGTCACCGCCGCCAACCGGCGCGACCGCAGCGGCGCCGTCTTCACCGTGACGTTGCCGGTCCCGGCCCGGACCGCGCCCAAGGACATCGCCGCATGAACCCGACCATCCTGGTCATCGATGACGAGCCGCCGATCCGGAAGCTGTTGCGTACGGGGTTGTCCACCCAGGGCTACGTCATCCTGGAGGCGCCGAACGCCGCCACCGCCCTGGAGGTGCTGGGCCGCGACCGGGTCGATCTCGTCATTCTCGATCTCGGCCTGCCGGACATGCGCGGCCACGACCTGCTGGCAACGATCCGGACGCGCCATCCGGAGCTGCCCGTGGTGGTGCTGTCGAGCCGCACCGACGAGGGCGGCAAGGTCGAGGCGCTGGATCTCGGTGCCGACGATTACATCACCAAGCCCTTCGGCATGGCCGAGCTGCTCGCCCGCCTGCGCGCAGCCCTGCGCCACCAGCTCGCCGTCCAGGGCGAGCGCCCGATCTTCCGGGTCGACCGGCTCTCGATCGATCTCGTCCGGCGGATCGTGAAGGTCGATGACGCCGAGGTGAAGCTGACCCCGCGGGAATACGACTTCCTGCGCGTGCTGGTGACGCATGCCGGCAAGGTGCTCACCCACGCGCAGCTGATGCAGGCGGTCTCGGTCTCCTCCGACCCGCAATACCTGCGGGTCTACATGCGCCAGCTCCGGCAGAAGCTGGAGGCCGACCCCGAGCGGCCGCGGCTTCTCCTGACGGAAACGGGCGTCGGCTACCGCCTGCGCGCGCCCGACGACGAGCCGCTGCTCAAGCCGCCTCCGGCCTAGGGCGACGCGCGATGGCCCGCCCTCCCCGCCGAAGCCGGGCCCCCGGACGGCGTCAGAGTTGTAGCGCGATCCGCTCGGCGGAAAGCTGCACGGCATCCGGGCGGTGCCCGGTCTCGCCGACCGCGTAATCGAACGCAGCCTCCCGGTTCTTGAACAACCCGCCGGCCCGCCCGTGGATCTCGATCGCGACCCAATGGCCTTCGGGATCTTGCCCGACGATGAATCGGGCTGATTCCCCCGCCGGGTCTATGACGGGGGCGGTGACTTGGATGATGGGCGACATCGGATGTCTGGGGGTTCCCGCGATCCTTCGCGGACCGCACCGTCAATCTGTGCCGGGACGCATGAGGGTTCGAGCGGGCAACGGGGCCGATCGCGTGAGGGTCTTGTTAGGATCCAGCTCACGGATCCCGTGCAGGCGATCCCCGCAAAGCCAGGAGACCGGTTCTGCGGGCGCTCCGGCGCTCGTCCGCAGCTCACGAAGCCTCCGGGCGAGACGGATCGCGATATCCAACTCCCGAGATGGGATCTCCAAGGCCAGATGCCCGCGCCGTCCTGTCATCGTGCCGGCGAGGAACGAGCCTTCTGCTCCACAGAGCGTTGAAAAACGCCGACCCGTGTCGCCGGTGAGCGACGGTCCCGAGATCGCCGCTGGACCAATCCCGAGCGCAACGGCGAAAAGCCCGGCGCGGGACGATGGCCGGGCCGCGCCGGAGTCCCGAGACGGGCGACGCTGCCTCAGCGAGAGCAGGATGGGGATCGGCCGCCGTACCGGTTCCGCCCTGCCCCGGGGACAGGGCTCCCGCGCCTAACGCGCCCGCTCCACCTGGCCGCGGATCTCCCCCTTCGGGTTCGCGGCGGTGTGGATGTTGAAATACAGCTTGCCGGCTTCGAGGTCGGCGGCCTTGGCATCGTCCAGGGACGCCTCGCCGGAGAACGGGCTGCTGGTCGCGGTCACCGGCACCAGCACGCCGGCATTGGCGCCGGCCGGGGCCGGGCCGTGGAAATGGGCGGCGGTGACGGGGCCGGTCAGGCCGCTATAGGTGCCGTTCCAGCTCAGGCGCTTGGTGGCCGGATCGTAGCTCGCCGTGACGACGCCGGTGCCCTTCGATTCGGTGGCCGGCACCTCGCTGCCGCCCGCAAGCGCGGCCTTGTAGGTCATGCTCTCCCCGGCGGCCTGCGCACCGGACAGGGTCAGCGGCACGGTCAGCGTGAGGAAGGCGGCGAAACTTGTGCTGGCAAGGCGTGTCATCGAACGCTCCGCTTCCATCACGACCCCCGAGCGGGGCCACGTGTCGCAAGATAGGAGAGCGGCGCCGCGCCGGCCATCGGGTTATCGTCCGATGTGAGACAGATGTCCGGCCATGCCGGCCGACGGTGGGGTGCGATGGCGGTGACGGACGCGGGCGCCCCGGCGGGCGGGCACGGGCGGGAGATCACGGCCCGGGGAATCGTGCTCGGCGCACTGATCACCGTCGTGTTCATGGCGGCCAACATCTATCTCGGCCTCAAGACCGGGATGACCTTCTCGTCCTCGATCCCGGCGGCGCTGATCTCGATGGGCGCCCTGCGCCTCGTCGGCGGCGCCGGCATCCTCGAGAACAACATCGTCCAGACCCAGGCCTCGGCCGCTGGCACCCTCTGCAACGTCATCCTGGTCCTGCCGGGCCTCGTGCTGATCGGCCATTGGCACGGCTTCCCGTTCTGGGAGACGAGCCTGGTCTGCCTGATCGGCGGCTGGCTCGGCGTCGCCTTCTCGATCCCCCTGCGCCGGGCGCTGGTCTCGGGCAGCGACCTCCCCTACCCCGAGGGCGTCGCCGCCGCCGAGGTCCTGCGCGCCGGCCATACGGAGACCGGCGAGCGTGGCCTTGCGACCCTGCTGATCGCCGCCGCGGGCTCGGGCCTCGTCGCCTTCGCCACCAGCGGCCTGCGGATCCTGGCCGACGGCGTGCTCACGGCCGCCAGCCTGGGCGGCGCGGTGTTCAGCATCGGCAGCGGCTTCTCCCTGGCGCTGGTCGGGGTCGGCTACCTCGTCGGGATCGGGGCCTGCCTCGCCCTGCTGACCGGGGTGGTCATCGCCTGGGGCCTCATGGTCCCGGTGCTGACCGCCCTGACGCCCCAGCCCGGCCTGTCGCCCGGGGACGCCGCGCAGGCCATCTGGTCGGGACAAGTGCGGCTCGTCGGTGCCGGCATCATCGCGGTGGGCGGGTTCTGGACCGTGGCGACGC
Source organism: Methylobacterium sp. J-001 (assembly GCF_022829565.1). Taxonomy (NCBI): domain Bacteria; kingdom Pseudomonadati; phylum Pseudomonadota; class Alphaproteobacteria; order Hyphomicrobiales; family Methylobacteriaceae; genus Methylobacterium; species Methylobacterium sp. J-001. The sequence goes on along the minus strand of NZ_JAKSYN010000080.1, from coordinate 5,253 downwards.
TGGTCCGGCCGATCGCCCGGAGCATCCGGTCGGCCCTGGCCGCCGGCCATCCGGCCCGGGCCGCGGCCCGGCAGGACCGCGATCTGCCGCTGCCCCTGGTCGGCGGCGCGGCGCTGGCCCTCTGCGTGCCGCTCGGCGCGCTGTTTGCCGGCTTCGCGGCCGATCTCGGCATTGCCGGCCCGATGCTCGCCGCGGTGGTGGCCGCCGGCCTGCTGTTCTGCCTGGTCTTCGGCGCCGCCATGGCGGCGGTCTGCGGCTATCTCGCGGGCCTGCTCGGCTCCTCGACGAGCCCGATCTCCGGGATCGGCATTCTCACCGCCATGGTCGGCGCCGCGCTGCTGCCGCTGCTCCTCGGACCGGCCGACGACCCGGAGGCGCGGCGCGTCACCGTCGCTTTGGTGCTCCTCGCCGCCTCGGTGATCATCACCGCCTGCTCCATCGCCAACGACAACCTGCAGGATCTCAAGACCGGCCAGATCGTCGACGCCACGCCCTGGCGTCAGCAGGTCGTGCTGATCGTCGGCGTCGCCGTCGGCTCGCTGGTGATCGTGCCCCTGCTGTCGCTGCTCTACGGCGCCTACGGGTTCGTCGGCTCCCTGCCCCGGCCCGGCATGGATCCGGCCCTGGCGCTCACCGTGCCGCAGGCCTCGCTGGTCACCCAGATCGCCGACGGCATCGTCGCCCGGACCCTGCCCTGGCCGATGCTGCTGATCGGCTGCGGCCTCGGTATCGTGATGGTCGGCCTGGAAGTCGCGCTCAAGCGCCGGGCGTTCAGCTTCCCGGCGCTGACCGTGGGGATCGGCATGTATCTGCCGCTCTCCGTGGAGATGACCATCGGGCTCGGCGGCCTCCTCGGCTTCCTGTGCCTGCGCGCCCTGCGCCGCGCCGATGCCGAAGCCCTGGAGGCCTCCCGCCGCCGGGGCGTGCTGATCGCCTCCGGATTTCTGGTGGGCGAAAGCTTCGTCGGAATCGGCCTGACCGCCGTCGACGCGGCCTCCGGCCGATCCTCGACCCTCAGTTTGGTCGGGCCGGATTTTGCAACCCCGGCGACTTGGCTGGGCGGCGCGGTCTTCGCCGCGGGATTCTTCGCAGCGTTCCGGTTCATCCGCGGTCCCGGCGCAGTCCCTGCGCAGCGAAGCGCCCCCGGGACCCCCACATTCCGCGCAGAGAACCGTTGACAGCCCGCGCCCGCCCTCCCTATACCCCGCCCGCTGGTCGCGGCCTCCCGGGGCGCGCGCGGCTCGTGGCGGGGTAGCTCAGCTGGTTAGAGCAGAGGAATCATAATCCTTGTGTCGGGGGTTCAAATCCCTCCCTCGCTACCAACAATTCTGAAGCCCCGCCAAGCACTTAGCGGGGCTTTTTGTTTGCCTTGCTCTGGGCGGATTTCGGCTTTAAATCCTAGAACAGAGCTAGCGCAGCGGGAAAATTATCGTGCAGGCGTAACGGTTTGCTGGGGGCTCTGGGAGCACCCTAGCGCACTTCTAGCGCAGTCCGCCGCACCGCAGTAACCAGACAGGGCCGCATCTTGAGCACCCCTGGCAACGACCCAGCCGAGCGCTACCAGCTGTTTCAGCGCGCCGGCAGCACCCGGTGGCAGGTGCGCTTCAGCATCCGGGGTCAGGGCCAGTTCAAGCGATCCCTCGACACGGACGACCTCCGGGAGGCGGAGCGGCGAGCGGACGCCATCTGGTACGAGGCCACCTACAGAGCCAAGCAGGGCCTCACGGCCAAGGCGCACACCTTCGAGGGTGTGGCCGAGGAGTACATCGCCCAGATCCTGCGCGAGGTGGAGCGTGGTGAGCGGCGAGCCGACCAGGGCAAGAGCGAGCCCGCTGTGATTCGCCGCTACTTCATCGGCTACTTCGGTGCCAAGCCCGTGGATACGGTGAGCGAAGCGGATATGGAGCGCTACGCGGAGTGGCGGCGCACCTACTGGACCGAGGGGCCGGGCAAGCTCATCACGCACATCGAGTACGAGCGTGATGGCCATCGCCTGCGCCGGCCGGTACGGCGATCAGCACCATCCCTGAGCCGTCAGCGCGGTGAGACCGTGGTGCTGCGCGCGCTGCTGCGCTGGGCCTCACGCCAGGGTTATCTCAAGACCCCGCCGGAGATCACGATCAAGGCCCGGCGTGCGCCCGACAATCGGCGGCCCAGCTTCGAGCCCCATGAGTTCGCCCGTTTGGAGGCAGTGAGCCTCAGCCGGTTGGTAGACCCCATCATGGACGGCACGGGTGCAGAGGTGCGCACCAGTGACCGGCGCAGCTGGCGCATCAACCGGCTGGACGATCACACCCGGCGTGATCGCACCCTGTTGCATGCGTACGTGATGATAGGCGCGTTCTCAGGCTTGCGGCCGACGGAAATGTACAACCTCACCTGGGGCGACGTGCTGGGCTATCGCGCAGGCCGAAAAAAGAGCGTGGATGATCGGGACATCCGGCTGCAGGTTCGGGGCAAGGGCAAGAGCGGCAAGGCGATTCCGCAGAAGGCCGCGATCCCGTGGTTCGACACCCTATGGATGCTGTTCCAGCGCAGCATGGATCGAGAGCCGAATGACGCCGACCCAGTGTTCGCGAGCGAGACCGGTAAGCGAATCAGCTCGATCGCGAATGGATTCACCGAATTGGTGAAGGCTGCGGGCCTGGAGCGTGATCACCGAGGAATCAAGCGAACTCCCTACTCGCTACGGCACTTCTACATCAGTGAGCAGCTCGCGAACGGAGCGGAGGTACTGGACGTGGCTCGGAACTGCCGGACCTCCCTGGCGATGATCGACAAGCACTACGGACAAGTGCGTCTTGAGCGTGTGGTGGACCGGCTGCGGCCGGAGTGGACGCGAGCCTAACTCCTCAACCCCCAGCCCATCCCAATTTGAAGCTTAACAGCGCTAGGCTGCTTCCACACCCGCCATGGGGATTGCAATGACGCCAATCTAGGAGCGTGCACAGCTAAGCCCGAACCACCCCTCCCATTTCGCGTGCGTTCGCGAGTAGGCTGCGCCTAGAACGAATGTGCAGCCGCGAGAGCGGTTGCCTGACAAAGCAATGGCGGCGGGAGGAAGAGCTTGGAAGCGGATGTGCTCGCGCCCCTTTCTTTTGACGACTTCAAGACGGCTCTATCAGCAGATCCGAAGGCTTTAGACGTACACCTCGATCTCGTCGAGCGTAACATCGAGGTAGAAGGATGCGAGGTGCGCATCCACTGTCATTGTCTGAAGGTTGATGCAAACGGACGGGTCAGCACGAGACGTCTTGCTGAATTCATGCGGTCCGTGATTGTTGACTACGCCATACCGCGAGCTATCCGTCAACAAGCGCAGGAGCGTGATCTGCGTGAAAATTCCACGGCCGCAACAGTTGGACTGTATTTTCGTGCACTACAGACCTTCACCGATATATCGACCACAGGCGAGGGCGGCGAACTACTTTTATATATACTTGCCGAACGCTTTCTCGGACTGCCACAGATACTTTGCAAGATGGACTTAAAGACAAGTGGACAGATGCATTACAACGGCGCGGATGGCGTATATGCCAGCGTCGACGACGACGGGGTACTCAATTTATTTTGGGGCGAATCAAAAATTCATGCAGATGCGGCGCAGGCAATTCGCGAATGCCTTTCCTCCCTCCGGCCTTTCTTGGTCGAGGAAGAGCATGAGGAAGCGAAACGCGAGCGTGATCTAGTGCTGCTGAGCGAGAAGGCAGATTTAGGCGACCCGAACCTTAACGATGCCCTGCGTCGATATTTTGATGTCTCTGATCCAGCCGTGACGCGCAAGCGATATCGCGCGGTTGCCCTCGTTGGGTTCGATGGCGCCGGCTATCCGGCAGCGGGTGCCAAATGCAGTGCAAACGGAATCATTGACGCGTCCCGCACGGCCCTCCGTAGATGGGCGCGGAACGTGAACAATCGGATCGTTCTCGAAAAGCTTCAGGAATGTCGCATCGAGTTCCTATGCCTACCGCTTCCTTCCGCCGACGATTTCCGCACCGGCGTCCTTGAGGCTCTTGGACTGGCAAAGTGAACGCTAGCGAACTGATTGAATGGCTTCTCAATGATGGGGTAGCGCGCGAACTCGCCACCCTCGTGCGCATCAATGCGTTACAGGACTTGGAAAACGTCGATCCGGTCGAGGCAATTGACGACGCGCTCGAACAGCTTGACTGGAAGCGGCTTCTCTTGGCTGGAAGCATTCTCGCCAAGTCAAAGGCACGACGCCCCCGTGAAGCTGCGCTTTTGATTGCGACCTCCGCCATGACCTGCGCGCCGCGTGGCCCGATCCGAGATGCCTCCGCATTGCTATTCGAGCAGCTGTCTAACCGTGTTGCGGTCGATCTCGCTCAGCGAAAAGCTGAATTTGGAACTGATCTCGATAGCCGGCTTGGCGTAGGTGCTCGTCTCGAACTAACTCGCAACAGGCTGAGAAACTCGGTCGTATTGGAGGCAAGCGGGAGCCTCATGGAAGTAAACGAGTTCCAGCACGATTTCTGGACGGCCGCGAAAAGCGCTGCTTGGCTTTCAGCTTCTGCCCCTACAGCATCTGGTAAAACGTTTTTAGTCGTACAGTGGATCATTGATCAGGTTCGGTCCCAGCGAGTTCGGACCGTCATCTATCTCGCTCCAACCAGGGCGCTGGTAAGTGAGACAGAGGCCAATCTCAAGGGCATGCTAGGTAAAAGCGACACTGATCCATACGCCATTCAAGTAAGTTCTCTGCCATCGGTTGAAAAATACGTCGAGGCCTCTCGTGATGACGCTCCATTAATATTAGTGTTCACACAGGAACGGTTTCACCTTTTCGCAAATACGCTTCATGATCAAGTCAAGATTGACCTCCTCATTGTAGATGAGGCTCACAAAATCGGCGATGTGAGGCGGGGGGTTGTTCTTCAGGATGCGGTAGAACGAGCGTTGCGAGCGAGCCCCGCGGTCCGCGCAGTATTCATCAGCCCCGCTACGCATAACCCCGAAACTTTGCTTGAAGACGCACCGGCAGGGCGCGAACTGCGAGTGGTCGATAGCGACGCTCCAACAGTGCTCCAGAACGTTATCTTCGCGCAACAAGTCCGAAAGCAGACGAAGAAATATCACCTTTCGGTTCGTAGCGGTGATCGGCCCCCACGAGGTGGTCCAAGGGTAGAGTTAGTGCACGGTGGGCCGCTCCGCCACGGGTAGCTTGGCCGGCGGAGCTGGTCTGGCAAGCGCAGCCGGCCAAGCGGAGAAGGCTGGCATGAACACCTCCGGGGC
>NZ_JAKSYN010000053.1:0-330 GCF_022829565.1 Methylobacterium sp. J-001 | reverse complement strand
ATGTTCCAGGTGGTGACGGACAGGCGCACGGGCGGGGTCTCGGGTTGGGGCTGGCGGATTGACAGAGCGGGCGCGGCGGCAAGCGCCACGCTTTTTCCCTTCCCCCCTGCGGCGAGGGGTCAGGGGTGGGGGTGGTGCACGATGGGGCGCAGTGGTGCATTCACTGAGGCACCCCCGCCTCCAACGCCTGCCCGCAAGGGGGAGGAGAGCGCGTCACGCTCGCCGACCAACGTGCGGGTCGAGACAACACCCCGCCGATCGCTGAGTTCGTCTGCGATTGCTGGATCTGCTGCTGCATCGCCTTCACCTCGGAGAGCCCGTAATTGATGA
>NZ_JAKSYN010000048.1:0-4132 GCF_022829565.1 Methylobacterium sp. J-001 | reverse complement strand
ATCCGTTCGGATAACGGCCCGGAGTTCGTTGCGAAGGCCCTCCAAGCTTGGATCACCGGCGTCGGAGCAAAGACGGCCTACATTACACCAGGCTCACCGTGGGAGAACGGCTACGTCGAAAGCTTCAACGCGCGGCTTCGTGACGAACTCCTGAACGGCGAGATCTTCTACACACTCAGGGAAGCGCAGGTCGTCATCGAAAGCTGGCGACGTCACTACAACGGCGTGCGCCCGCATGCCTCTCTGGGATACCGACCGCCGGCCCCGGAGGTGTTCATGACAGCCTTCTCCGCTTGGCCGGCTGCGCTTGCCAGACCAGCTCCGCCGGCCAAGCTACCCGTGGCGGAGCGGCCCACCGTGCACTAACTCTACCCTTGGACCACCTCGTGGGGGCCGATCACGCACGCAGCCTGGCCGAGCAGCGTGGCATCCCCTGCCCATCGGAGGCTGAGACCGACTTTGACGCGTGCCGGCGCTTTCTCGACGCGCACGCCGCGCGGCCGCAGCGTGAAGCGGAGACGCCGAGTTCCGGCGCAGCCAAAGCCAGGGAGCCTGCCGGGCGCGGCAAGTGGCAGGGTAGGGTGCCACCGGCGTCGCGACAGGCAGCACCACGACGTCGAGCCTGAAGCGACCGAAGGGGGTGATAAAAAGCCTTTTCATGAGCCGATTGCCGAAGGTCGGTGATGTACGGGACGCGCATCGTCGGGAAGGGCGGGCCCTGGCCCTCGATCCGCACGTTGGTCGCGCTGATCACGGCAGTCTGGCCCGACAACGCCTGCACGACGACCACGCCGACGCCGAGCGCGATGACGCCGATCCCCGCGGTGTTGGCCCAGACCGCCCAAGCCTTCGCCAGGAACGACAGGATACGATCTCTCGGCATTGACCAATGTCCGATTGCTGATCAGCGCGTGCCGCAGGCGGAGCGGATGGCGGCGTTGTGGTAGCGGAGCTGCCGGCGGGTCTCCGCCGTGTCCTGGGGCGAGTACCCGGGCGGGCGCAGTGTCGATCACGTGCTGTGCGCCATGCTGACGCCCAGCAAGGTCGAGCGCGCCCTGGTGGCGGCCGGCCTGCTGGTCGAGTGCCCGAAGTTCGGCCCGGCGCTGCCCGGCAAGCCGCTCTGTGGCGCCGTCGGTATCTCAGCCGCGGGCCTGCGCCGGCTTGCCGACGAGATGGATGCCGGGCGGGTCCCGACCGCGCCGGAGTGGTTCGCGCGGCAGGCGCGGGAGCGGCGAACTGGGGGGGCAGTCTGATGCCCAGGATCTTCACCGCGACCGCCCACCGACATGCCGGGGCGCAGAACTGGTGCTGGGGAAGAAATCTACCGACGCCGGATGAGCCCGTGCACGTCGACTCTTCGCGCCTCGGTTGGGTTGCCGAGAAGGTGGTAATCAATACGGACGTGGACTTCTTGGTCTGTACCGGACAGAGCCGGTTCCCCGTAGTCGACGATCATCAGGCGAAGTACATCGACTACCGCTCCACCCACTGGGTCGCGCCCTTCTATCCAGCGGTTGAAGGCGAAGGTCGATCCATCAATTTGCTCCACCCTAAGTTTCCGCGCTCCCTCCGAACCAATATTGAGCTCCGCAGGAATGAAGGCAGCTCGGGGGCACATCATTTCAATACGCCGCAAGCTGATTGGGCGACGATTGTAGTTTTGGATGCGCAAGATGCCATCCTCCAGGTCGCCACTACCACCGTCGAAGCTGGTGTCCCATTCGAGGAAGAAGTCGGGATCAAGATCACCGATTGCCGCCGCCACCTGCATCCGATTGGCGGTCAGCTGCCTCTGAAGCAGGATTGCTGCGATGATCGCGCTGGCAAGCGCCAAAACGCCCGAGAGGAGCGTCTGGTAGCGGTTCAGCCAAAAATCGAAGCAATTCAGCGCACTATCTTTAGTGTGGTCGCGCAACACGCCGAGCACGTATTCAGAACTGCACATCGTCTCGTTGATCGGGGCGATCGAGAACCAGATCAACATCGCGAGCAGCATCAGCAAGAAAGTGGAGAAGCGCCAATCCATGCGCCGATCTCTGACCTGAAGCGGGTCATTCTCGCAAGCGGGATGATGCTGGATCACGAGGTGGTCGAATGACCCGCCGTCTCTCCGGCCTCGACCAGATCTCCCTCGACTTGATGATCGCCGGCACCAAGGCCGCCGGCGTCCGGCGCACCCGGGCGAACGTGCGGGCCTGCGCCGGTCTCCAGATCGCGATCCGTGAGGCCCTGCGCGCCGTCCTGCCGCCGGACGATCCCCGGCGCGATCCCGCCTACCCGTTCAACCAGGAGTGAGCTGATGCCCAAGTTTCGCAAGAAGCCTGTCGAGATTGAGGCCATCCTGCACACGCAGATGGATCACGACGACACTGGCCCGTTCCCGGTGTTCCAGACCGATCCGACCGGCTGGCTGACCGACGCGATGGAGCGACCCGATGGCGCCGACGGTGAGGTTTTCTGGGATGACGATGGGCTGAAGATCCGCACCCTTGAAGGCGTGCATCTTGCGCGTCCGGGCGACTGGATCCTGCGCGGCGTTCAAGGTGAGATCTATCCCTGCAAGCTCGACATCTTCGCTGCGACCTACGACGTGGTGGAGGCCTGACGCTATGGCGGAGTCCAGCACCATTACGCGCGAGATGATCGAGGCGGCCGCTGCGGCGATCGCCAACGGTCTGGGCGCCTTACGGGTTCAGCCCCGCGTCGAGCTTCCTGACGAAGCGCGCCGGGCTTGCAGCGTCGACCTGCGACCGGGCCTCGATCCGATGGGACATCCGGTCCACGCCCATGCCGACGCGCAGTTCTGCAATCACACCGATCAGGGCCAGCATTCCGAGCATCAGCACGAACACCGACAGAGTGTGTCGGATCGCGTCGGCATACTGCTCACCCGCGTGCACGATCAGCCAGCCGACGCCGACGAACACGACAGCCGAGCTCAGGAGAATCGTCAAATTGGGCATCGGCTCGACAACGGCGCGAGCGGGTTCGCGGTTCGACGGGGGTGGCAGCGCGTGCGCCCCGGCGAACAACGAAGGAGAGGATCAAGGACCGATCCTCATCCAGCGCTCAATCCGAGCACGAGCTGCTGCGCGATGAGCATCAGACCGGTCAGTGCCCCGCCAACTACGAGCACATCGGCGAGGCCCCGTTCTGGCTCGTGCCTGCTACGAGCGACAGCTCGATTGCGCGTGCTCGGCGGATGCAGCTGCACGACGTTATCCGACCGATCCATGACCGCCTCCAGCATCATTGCTGGATCGTATCTGGCGGCGGCTGACGCTGTTCGGCATGCGCCAGCGCACATCCTGGTCGATAGCGATGGAGCGGCGGCATGAACGCGCCTCCCATCGACACGGGCCTGCGGCCGATCCCGCACCGCTCGCATGGCTCAGCTCGGTGCCTCGTCGGCTACGCCTCGGACACAGCCTCATCCTCTCCGCCTGTCGCGCCGACTGCCGATCCGGGCCGGTAGGCGTCCAGCGCCACGTAGGCTTCCGTATTGGTCAGCCCGACCTGCTCCATGTCGGTCAAAAGCGCCAGGATGTCCGCATCGACCGGCTCACCGGCCTCTTTGCGTGCAATGAGTCCGGTGATCATCGCCATGTCGTCGTTCGGCTCGTCGGCAACTTCGGTCGTGGTGGGAATGGCCATGACGGGTCTCTCGGAGGGTGGCTCCGGGACCTAGGGCGCTTTGAGGCACCTGGCCACAAGCAAACACTAACTCGAGCCGGGGGGTTGCAGCATGGCCAACTCCAGCACCATCACGCGCTGAAATCTAGCCCTTCAGAAACGACATGCAAAACGCAAAGAACGACGCAAAAGAAAGCGCCCAGATCTTTATATGATGGCCGGCTGTTGCTTCTTCTACGGGCTGACCGGAGTAAGCCAGGATCGCCCCGAACACTAGAAATAATGCGGACGTTGCTAGGAGGGCCCAACGAACCTTCGTCATCAAATGCCCGCGAGGTGGTTACAAACACGGTCCGATTTATACCGATCCTCATTGATCAGAACCCATGAGCCCAGGCGCGCAGTCCGATGGAGATGATACGCCAGGGTCGGTCGATGAGGGTGTTCCAGGCGTGGCAGCAGTGGTCGAGGATGTCGGCGTAGGATTTGAAGACGCGGT
>NZ_JAKSYN010000215.1:0-512 GCF_022829565.1 Methylobacterium sp. J-001 | reverse complement strand
TACGGGCACGACGCCATCGCGGTCATGACCGAGGACCCGTATCGGCTGGCCAAGGACATCCGCGGCATCGGCTTCAAGACCGCCGACGCCATCGCGATGAAGCTCGGGCTGACCCCGGAGGCGCCGCAGCGGCTGCGCGCTGGCATCTCGTTTGCCCTGCAGACGGCGACCGACGGCGGACACTGTGCCTTACCGGTTGCGGAACTGATCAAGCTCGCGGGCGAGCTGCTCGGCGTCGACGCGGCGCTGATCCGCTCGGCGCTGCTCGACGTGCTGGAGACCGGCGAGGTAGTGCAGGACATCCTCGGCCACAAGGCGTGCATCTTCCTGGCCGGGCTGCACGCCGCCGAGCGGATGATCGCCGCGCGGCTGCCTCGCCGCATGAAACGCGCACCGCCCTGGCCAGAACTGGACCTCGCCGCTGCTCTGACCCCGGTCCAGGACACGTACGGCCAAACGCCCCCGCACTCTCAACGGGCATCCCGTCGGCAGGCACGGCGCCGTACACGCGC
>NZ_JAKSYN010000040.1:0-29089 GCF_022829565.1 Methylobacterium sp. J-001 | reverse complement strand
CTGAACGCACAGCTGCCGGTCCAGCCGTCTAAAACCGACCCAGGATTGTAACTCATTACGTTGCACAACCGCTAGTGCCGCGGCGCAACAGCTGCAACTTGTGCAAGGCACAATTGCAACCCTGGGTGTTTCACGAGATGTGCCTTAATCGTATCGCCCTCGTGAGGGCGATGGGCCCTCCTGATATCGGCGCACCCCTCATGGACGAGATCGAGGAGCGGCGGCACGTCGTGCTGCGCAACCTCGCGACGCACGCTGGTCCGGCACGCGACCGACTGCGTCTGTCCCTGGACAACGCAGCCCGCTTGGCCTGCCTCGCGCCCGAGGTGATTGCGGCTATCGAGAACGGCAACGGCTGCATGTTCTCCCTCGCAGAACTGACGCACGTCGCCCTATTCCTCGGCCTGACCGAGTTTGGCGTGCCACGCCCCCGGCCACCGGGGATGGAGTAGCTGCGTCAGAAAAGCTCGCCGGGGGAAACTTCGGCCTAGGCCGGCACGTACCGCTGGCCCATGAGCGACCAAGACGACGAGCCTACCGCCCTGAATGCCGCGATAGCGGCGCAGATCAATGCTGCCCGCTTGCGTGGGGCCTACTCGATCGAGACCTTGGCGGTGCTCGCTCGGGTCGATCCCGAGGCGATCGTCAGGCTTGAGAATGGCGCGTCGATCGCCGACGTCGGAGCTCGGGACCGCGTCATGGACGTGCTCGGTCTACGTCCAAATGGTCATCCCTCCCCTGTGCGCCTGACTGATCTCACCCTGTCCGATACGAACCGCCAAGGCTGATCTGACGCCGTCCACCGCCGCCATGCATGCCATGGCTCGGCGCCGTATAGGGCTGACGCGACAGTTCATGCAGAGCATCGCCGACGGGCCCACCGATCCGATACAAGCAGGATCGCTCGCAGGTCGCCGCGACGCGCACGCCGATCTCGTGCGTATGACTTCGGCCATACAGCCATAGGGCTAACCGCGCCCGCGTCGCCTCCGGGATACCGTCGAGGAGATCGAGCAGTGTCTCGGGGTCAGCCCGCATCAGGCACGTCGCGAGCCCCAGCGGCACCGGGCAGTCGTCCGCGAAATCCTCCGCGGTGATCAAACGGACCTGGTTCACACATGATACCTGCAAGCTGTCGCCCGCAAGTTGAGAGTCTATGGTTAACGAAGGCTATCGATAGCAGCGTCGCCGCGCAGATCGATGATCAGCGGCACCATGAGGCGGCCCCGCACCAACGCATACGCACCACCGAGCCGGTCACAGCGGGGTCGCCGACGACCCGATGTTCAACTCCGTCCAGCTTCGGCTTGTTCGCCTCTACCAGCATGGCCGCAGAGAAACAGCACAGCCCCAGGGCGCTGATCCATAGGAGTGCTCGGAGGCTGCGAGTGGTACGCTTAGACATACGTGCCAGCGTGGCCCCGCAGCGTTAGCGAACCCTTGCACGCGATATCAGGATAATCCACCGCCCATCACGGCTTCTTGCTGGGAGCCACGAACGGATTGGTCTCGGTCGGAGCCAGGTTCTTCGTGTAGCAGCTCTCCAGTCGCTCCAGACCGGCTGCGCTCTTGTCCAGAGCCACTTGGATGGTCGAGCCCTCGCCCTTCACGTCCAAGCTGTCGGCCAACTTCAGCGATTTGAGGAACCGGTCGTCCTTGATCGGTACCGACACCCCGTTGCCCGAGGCGGCGACGTCGGCCTTGAGAACCGAAGTCCCAGCCGCCAGCTCGACTGGATAGCTTTTATTGCGCCCGAGCTTCCACTTGGGCGAGCTCATGCTCAGGTCGAGGCCATCGGTATCGCGCGTGAAGCGCACGTCCACGCCATCCGTGGTCTCGCGGCTCATCACGCATCGCTCGAACTTCTGGCCTTTGTAGGCAGCCTCGACCTGCCAGGGGCCGATGGTGACGGCAGCGTCCTTCGGCTGCTCAGCTGCGTAGGCAGAAGGCGCTGAAAATACGACGAGGAGCGAAGTGGTGAGAAGGGCCGGGCGCATCAGGTTTCCTCGACTTTGATCGGTAATGACGGTTCGAACGAGTGCGCGGGCAGGCCCATGGTTCCCGCCAAGCTAAATCGTGCGGTATCGGTGGATCGCGTGGATTGCGGCGGCGCCATGAACCACTCGGCAACCATTCCAGCACACACACACCGCTCGTTGTGTACGAAGGGTTGCGTTCATGCGTGCGCGGGTCTGGCTCGCCCTGACGCTGCTGGTGTGCCTCGTCGATGGTCACGCCCCCCGCGGACGCGAACCGCGCAACCCCGATGCGGAAGCTGGCTGGAGTCGAGGAGTCGAGGCGTTGAAGCGCCCATCCATCAGAGGGGCGGTGTGAGACGGTTCAGCTGATCGTTGTTGTTGCCCGGCCGCATCGATATCCAGGTTCCAGCTGTGGACAACCGGCGACGCCCTATGTTGGTCAAGCTTTCGACGCGAGCCTGACCGGATCGCATCTGACCCAGTCGCTACCATGCTTGCAGCCTCTCGCACCGTCATCCTAAACCACCGCGAGGGCACCGCCGTGCTCATCTCGTCGGTTCTGTTCATGACCGCCGCGCTGACGTTGATATGGCTCGTTGGCTGAGCCGACGTCACTTCGGGTCGACACTTACGTTGCGAGCCATGACCCAGCCATGCTCGCACGGACCAGTGTAGTTCTGCTCGACAGGTACGAGGATCGTTGTCCGGCAGCCCAGTAGCGCTGAGCCATAGACGACGCCCAGCCACAGCCCGAGCTTTTCGCAGACCTTGACCGTGTCACTATCGTGCAGGCGCCCGATCTCACGGAACGGAGCTCCGCCCGGGCCGCTCTGAACCGGCAGGAAGCTCTCGGAGCTCTGTCCGATCTCGATCACCTTCCCCGTCCCGGGACAGGCGTCCTCACCGATCGCCCCGCGCATCAGGATTGGCACGTTCAAAGGTGCGGTTTCGGCCTCGGCCACGCAGGGCAGCCCGAGCAGGAGGAGTAGCCCGAGCCGCGACGCGATCGAAGGCATAGAAGGAGCCAAGCTTTGTAATGTTCACGAACAGCGGCGACTCGATCACCTCGTTGGTGAGAGGCCGAACAACGCGCTCATTCGTGAGATGATCCGGGCCGTGAGCCGGCGCTTGCGGTCTCCAGTCCCGCCGCCGCACCGACCCTCACGCGACTGCCCGGCCCAGGCTTCACGGGCATTCTGCAGGGAACTGGCCCGGAGAGCGCCTGTCGTCACGTGCTTGCCCGCCGCACGCCTTGCAGTATCGCGAACGCCTCGGGCGCGCGGACGGGAAGAAGCAAGGCTGTAGCAGGAGCGTGAGGGACTGTCGCCGGTCGAGCGGCTTGGCTAACTCGGTCGGTAAGAACGACTGCTGGTAGGCCTGAGCGTGCTGTGCTCGAAGGGATGCAAGCTGGTGAGAGTCGAATCAGGCGTTGCGACAATAGCATCACTTGAAAATGTCAGGCAATATCGAAATTCTACCAGCATGATAGCTGATAAGTCGTGTTATAGGCCTCAATGATGCATTGGGCCACCGTTGTTTTCGCTGCCTACACTATCGGCTTCGTCGAGTTTTGGCGCATGTGTGAAGCTGCGCCGCTCGCGAAAGAAGATGTTGATGACGTAGTGGCCTGAGGCTCAGCGGGTCTCGTCGCCTCCTACGCAATTTAGAGCGCCCCCGTTCGAACCTTTTGCCGTCGTGAAAACCTCTTGGCTATTTCCCCCACAAATTGTCGAGCATCCAGCAAAACCGTATCGCCGTCAGTGTAGTAGTCAACAGGGCGCCCAGTAGGCTAGCCAATACCCGGAGTGTTCGGCTAGGCGCTTCGTTAGGCTCGACGTAATCGTACCAGAGCGGATTGTCGTCCTGCAGGGCTCGGTCCCCCAGAAACGGTAGCGGCTACTTGCTGCCGCGCTGGGCGAGCACCGCCGGGACGGTGCGCAGCATGATCGCGATATCCCGGCGCAGGCTCCAGCGGCTAGCATAGTCCAGGTCCAGCGCCACGCGCTCGGCGTAGGTCGTGTCCGAGCGCCCCGAGACCTGCCACAACCCGGTCACCCCCGGCGGCACCGCAAAGCAGGTGGAGAACGCCCGGCCGTAGCGGGCGACCTCGGCCTGGACGATCGGGCGCGGCCCGACCAGGCTCATCTCCCCGCGCAGCACGTTCCAGAGCTGCGGCAGCTCGTCCAGCGAGGTCTTGCGCAGGACCTGTCCGATGGCGGTGATGCGCGGATCGTCGCTGAGCTTGTGCGTGGCGGCCCACTCCGCCCGGGCCTGCGGGCTGGCGGCCAGATGGGCGGCGAGCACCCCCTCGCCGTCGGCCACCATCGAGCGGAACTTCAGGCAGCCGAAGCTGCGCCCGTCCCGGCCCAGCCGCGTGTGCCGGAAGATCGGCGCCTTGCGGTCCCCAGCCCAGACCAGCGCGGCGATCACCAGCATCAGCGGCAGAAGCAGGAACAGCGCGGTGGCCGCCACCCCGATGTCGAGACCGCGCTTGGCCGCCCAGTCGAGCCGCAGGCCTCGGGCCACGAACGGCGCCTCCGGCAACACAGCCCCAATGACCTGATCCGATACCAATTCAGTAGCTACAGCGAAACTGGCGGGGTCCGACGCATGCTGCATCGCAAAACCACGTCCAACATCTTGGTGAATCGCGGGCTGCTGCATGATTTTAAATTCTCAATATAAACGGAGCGGTGGTTAATCACTCGGTGGTTAAAGATTTATTACGGACAGCTTTTTGTTGATCACATGCCGATATATAAATCTAGCTGCGAGCGTCATGTCAGATTAAGGCTGTTTAACGTCGCAGAAGTTGTCTCGAATGTGGCGGCACGGCCCTTGGTACGCAGTCTGCATTGCTGGCATGCGTCTATAGAGTGATCAGTAGCGCCGATATTCAATCTGTGATTGAAATAAAGGTGTGTCATTCGCGTGTGCAATGCACCACTTAAGCGGAGCCGCACATAGCCTGATCTATGTGTAAGAGTAGGCAGATATTTGTTGCCTAGGCAACTCAACGTCGAGCCGATCATCGCGCCAGCAACGCCTCGATCCGCAGCAAGCGTCACATCAGCGGAGCATCACCGTTTTTCCGATCGACCTGTCAGGGGTGCGTTCGTCATACCGTCCGTTCGCAGACCCTCACCGCATAGCTCAACTCAGGCCACGACCCGCGTGGATTCTCGCCCTACCTGATCGGTCGAGGTCGCCCGCCGCTTGTCGGCAGCCTTTCTTCGGTTTGGTTTTCCCCGATTCTGACAGGACTAGAACTTCAGTAGGCGTGCGCTGCGGGGATTTGCACCCTCCCCCCTGAGGGATGGAGCCCCTCCGGGCCAGGCGCAGCCAAGCGGTCCACTCGGACGAGACGATCCGGACGATGTTCGGCAGGTTGCGAAACCCTGTGACGGGCCGCTCCTCGACCGTGACCAGCCCAAGCTTCCGGGCTTCGCGGATGGCGTTGCGCACGGTGGTCTCGGACACGCCCACGATCGCGGCGACGTGGCCCACGGCCAGCCGGCAATCGCCGCGGCGGGCGGTCTCGGCCGCGACGAGGGCGAGCACGCCTTGCTCAGCGTGGGTAAACTTGGCGGCAAGACTCAGCGGCATACGGCCAGAGGCGGCCCAGCGGCGGCGGCGCTCCATGCTGGCGCCTGTCCGTGGCCGGGAGCCGACACCGGGCCTCCTGAGGCTCCCTACGCGATCCTGGGGCGTGGCCGGGATCCCAGTTGGGGTCGCGGTCCGTTGCCGGCGAGCTGCCGGCGCATCGGTGCGCGCCTCGATCAGGCCAGATAGCGCCTCAGCCTCGGCTTCGGTGACCTTCCCCTCCCCGTAGGCACGCCACAGCAGTGCCGTCACCTGTGGCAGGGTGATTCGGCTCGCAGCCTCGATGGCGCGCCTCAACTCGTCGGCAAACATGGTCCTCGGCCCCGTAAAAGGGCCGCAACAGGTCGTTCCGGGCCGCCGCAGGGGCGTCCGGTCCACAAGGCAAAGCCTCATCGTCGCGGGAATTGGCGTTCCCGCTTGACGCCCGGGGGCGTCTCGTGGCTTGTGGGGGGTGCATGACGGCCCACAAGGCCACTTTTGATTTTCGACGGCCCTCCAGTTTGGCGACTGGGGGGCCGTTGGCTTTTCAGGGGTCGACTTGCGGCGGCGGTGTCTCCTGATGGTGCCGGCGACTCGCGCAGAGCGCGCGCCAGCCGGACATGGCATGTCGGCCGGACGGCACGGTTAAGTCAACGTTGGCATTTCAGCCGTCGACATCGTCTGACCCTCCCGTATGGTGTTGGTTCGAGCGAACGGCGTCAGCGTCGGATCGCGATCACCTCGCAATCGGACTGCGCATGCGCCTCTCGACCTTGCTCGTCAGCTTCTGTCTCGGAGCCGGACTGCCCGGTGCAGTGCTGGCCCAACCCGCCCCGAAGCCCGCGTCTTCTGCCACGCCCGATCCAGCCTTGCTGAAGGTCGCCCGGGAGACCGTCGCACAGATGCAGGGCGACCGCACCGCGACGCTCAGCGCGATGGCTGCACCGATGGTCGGCATGATGCAGCAGATCGGCATCAAGGAGCCCGACAAGGCGCAGGTGCTGGTCCAGGAAGTCGTGATGCCGACCCTGATCGCGCACTACGACGAGTTGCTCGACATCCAGGCCCGCGGCTTCGCCACGATCCTCGGCAAGGACGACCTGCAGGCGATCTCGACCTTCTACGCCACGCCCACCGGCAAGCGTCTCGCGGCCGCCCAGCCGCAGCTCGCCCAGATCCAGCTCGCTGGTCTACAGCAGTGGATGCAGTCAGTCGGACCTGAGATGCAGGGCAAGATCGTCAAGGCGGTCCAAGCCCATGGATGGGCAACCGGTGGACAGGCGAAGCCACGCTGAACACGGTCGCCGTGGTCCGATCCGAGCTCGTCCTCCGCATCGCCGACCAGAACCCGCACCTCTACGCCGAGCAGGTTGAGGCGGTGGTCGACACCATCCTCGATCGCATTACGGCGGCGCTAGCCGACGGCGACCGCGTGGAGCTGCGCGATTTCGGCGCCTTCTCGGTTCGCTGCCGAGAGCCCCGGGCCGGCCGCAATCCACGCACCGGTGTGTCCGTTTCCGTACCGGCAAGGACCAGCGTCCACTTCAAACCGGGCAAGGACATACGCGAGCGCTTGAAACTCAAGCTGGCCGATCAGAAACGCGAGGCAGAGTGCCCGGGACGGGCGTCCTGAAGGTCCCACCTGCTTCGACCCCCAGCAAAACGCTACGTTTCTTGCACCATGGTTTGACGCCTCGTCGTTGTGGCGGCGATCTTCAGCGCTCGTGCATGAGGTTGTAGCCCGACAATGCCTTCCAGTCCCTCGAAGCCAGATCCATCCGGCCAGCCTGGCGCACAATCCTCGACGGTCTGGACGCTGGCACTCGCCACCGCACTAATTGGTCTCGTAGCGCTCCCGCGCCGGCCCACGGCACGTGCGAGCAGGCTTGACCAGGTTCGAAGCGATGCGCGCCAAGCGTCACCTTCTCACAGCGGTCGTGACGCCCAGGAGGTCGCCCGCACGCAGGCCGATCGCGGACGGCAAGCCAAGCGCCCGACCGAGATCCCAGCCAAAGGCTGGAAAGACATCGCGCTGCGTACATACCGGGATGTGGGCGAGAACCGGGTCATGCTGGTCTCAGCCGGCGTTACCTTCTTTGCGCTGCTAGCGATCTTCCCGGCCGTCGCAGCCTTGGTGTCGGTCTACGGGCTCGTGGCGGACGCCTCGACCATCAACGACCAGCTCGCCAGCCTCCAGGGGATCATGCCCCAGGGCGCCCTCGATATCCTCGGCGATCAAGTCAAGCTGTTGAACGAGAAGGGCGATGCCACGCTGGGGCTCAGCCTGGTCATCGGCATCGCCTTATCGGTGTGGAGCGCCAACGGTGGCATGAAGCACGTCTTCGACGCGCTCAACCTCGTCTACAACGAACGCGAGAAGCGCAACTTCTTCGTTTTGAACCTCGTCTCGTTGGCCTTCACCGCCGGCGCGCTGGCGTTCCTGATCCTGGCCCTCGGCGCGGTCGTGGTGCTGCCCGTCGTGTTCGAGTTCATTGGGATCGGCAAAGACGCGTGGTGGCTGGCCCTGCTGCGCTGGCCCGCACTGCTGCTCGCCGTGCTCGGCGGCTTGGCGGTCCTCTATCGCTACGGTCCGAGTCGGGATGCGCCGCGCTGGCACTGGGTCACCGGGGGCAGTACCGTGGCGGCCTTATTATGGCTCGGCGGCTCACTGCTGTTCTCGTGGTACGTCGCCAATTTCGGCAGCTACAACAAGACTTACGGCTCACTCGGGGCGGCGATAGGGTTCATGACCTGGATCTGGATCTCGACGATCATCGTGCTGCTGGGCGCCCAAGTGAACGCCGAGATGGAGCACCAGACCGCTGAAGATACCACGGTGGGCGAGCCTCAGCCCTTGGGCACGCGAGGAGCGAAGATGGCTGACAGCGTCGGTGCGGCGGCTGAGTAGCGGCCCTTCATCTCAGAGTTCAGGGCCGAACCCACGGTCCTGTTCCACAGCCCGGGAGGGGCGCTCTGCATATGGCGGACGCCCCTCGGCCCGGTTTGCTAGGATCCGCTCACGCAGCAAGACGGCCCGGCGCGCGATCGCTTCCGCGTCACAGGTCCGGCAGGGACCGCCTCGGCCAGCGGCATGGCAGTCGTTGGGATGTTGGCAGGATCGGCGTGGCACGGGGCCGATCATAGACGCGTCACTCGATCGCCGTCACGATCAAGCAGCTACAATGAGACAAACTAGTCCTGCCATGAGTCCAAGGCGAACCGACCGCCACGCGTCATCCAGAGGCTCACGCGAGCTGCCAAGCTGGAGTCGAAGACCGAGCGCAACTAGTGCCTGAGCGGCCGCCCGGCTCGGATGAGGTGCGAGAGGGGAGGAGCACCCTCGGCTGCTTGTCTCAGCCGGGGTCCGAACCAAGCGGCCTGACCGCGCGCCAGGTAAGAACGAGTGGCTGGGTGATGAGGATGCAGAGGATGACCCGAGGGTTCAAGCGTCGCGCATGACACGCTTTGCCGACGTCAGCAGCCGTTCCGCAAAGACAGTTCGACGCGCGCTCTTCCGTAGGCTTCTTAGCGCCCCGAGGCCCGACACAGGACCACATTCGCGATTTTCGACGGTTTTCGCTTCCTTCTGGCTGGGTCGGTCATCGGCCCATCAGAGGATCGGGCCATGCCGTTCAGCGAGACCAAAGAAGGGGTCATCACGTACCCGCAGGGGCAGAAGTGGAGCGCGATCGGCCCCTGGCTGGTGAACGTCATCTCGGGCGCAGGCATCGGCCTACCGGGCGTGCGGATGGGCGCCCTGCTCGCCGACGCGTTCAACTCGAAGACCGCCGCATGCTGGCGCACGAACGGTCGGATGGCCGAGATGCTCGGGATCAGTCCGTCGGGGGTGATCGAGGGCCTGCGGCAGCTTGAGCGGAACGGGCACGTCGTCCTCGTCATGGAGGTGCGCAACGGCAAATCGATGCGGCACATCTATCCGAAGGAGAACGCAGAAAGGGCCAAGCGCGAAGTGCGCGATCCGCACGGTGGGGTCCCCACAGGCACCCATCCGAAGCCGCACGTGATCGGTATAACCGATGTCGCGGTGACACCGACGGCCCATGAGACCGAACCAGCCTCTGTCCCGAAGCCCATTCGGCAGATTGAGGATGATAGAGTACCGTCCGGTCTGCGCCGCGGCGCCCCACCGAACCCGAACTCGCAAATCGTCCAGCTCACCCCCGGGGGGTTCCCGTACCTGAAGAGCGAGGTGGAGGACCAACTCCGACGTTCGAACCAGAACGGTTCGATTTCACCCCCCAGGGGGGCCGAACTGGCCCCTGATAGGGGGACTGAACCGCGCCTGGTCCGAGAGGCCGAACCGGCGATGGGGAGGGGGATCGAAAGGCACTTAGGTGAGGGGACCGTTCGGCAGCCCCCCATAATCCTGGAAACATCCACACATCGATCCTCCACCCCTATCCAGGGCCCCCAAGCGGCGAAGGTCGAGCGGGTCGCGGGCGGGGCAAGGGTCGAACCCCTGGAGGTGGTCGGATGCACGATGCCCGCCTGCCGGCATCCGGCCTCCTACGTCTGCAAAGGTACGGGGGCGACGTTCTGCGTCCGACACCGTGCCACGACCAACCGGACCGTGCCGATCCAGTGCGCCTAGCCTTGATCGACGTGGGTGAGAGCGCGGTGGTTAAGAAAACGGATCAGGGGTTCGCATCCGGCTGGTGCCGATCGATTTCGAGATCTCGATCGGTGCCCCGGAACCACACGACCTGCGATCCATGATGGTTCTCGGGGGACCCGAGGCTGGGTTCGGCATCACCGCCCTCCTCGCGGTCGGGGTCGCCGTCCTGGTCGTCCAAAATGGACACGATCCGGTCAACGATATCCAAGGCCAACTCAGCCAGGCGCTCGAACTCCTCTCGGGGTATGGGCTGAGCGGCTGGCAGCTTGCGTGCGGTCGGGAAGGTGAGGATCTTGCTCATGGGGGTCTCGGTGCTGTCTCTGTGTTGGGGGTAGGCAGTCCGCCGGCAGGCCCCGGCCGGAGCGGTACGCACGGCTACGGAAGGAATTGGGGAAGGCCGCCCTCAGCGGCCCTCGCGCGTGGCCTCGGCGTGGGCCAGCAGATCGTGGGCGAAGGCTGCCAGTTCGTCGGGGTCGTCGTTGTCGATGGTGACGCCCGCGAGTACGTGCAGCCGGGTTCCGCGATCGTCGGCGCCCAACGATGTCCGCCCGGCGGCCTCCTGTTCGACGGCCGTCTCCACGGCAGACAGCGCATCGCTGACCCACCGCATCAGCTTCCCAGCGTCGTTGCGTGTCGGCCTAGGGACGCCACTTTCCCACGCCCGCGGCTGGCACAGCACGGCATCAGCGACGCTACCGACGAGCCTTGCCGTCTCACGGATGGTGTGAAGGTCCTCCATGGACGCCGAGGCCAGGTCGAGCATGCTGATGAGGTTGGGCTCTTGGCGGGAGGCGGTGAAGGGCGTCAGCCCAGGCTGCGCCTCGCCATGCACGTCCCGCCAAAGCGAGTGCGCCAAGATCTGATCCGGGTCAGGATCCTCCGGGGTCTCGGACTGCAGAGCATCCCGCATGTAATGGGAGAGCGCTCGCAGCTTGACCCGGAAGCCATCGGCGGTTCGCGCCGGGAGCGCCGCAATCTGCTCACCTAGCGCCGAAGTGGCGTTGGCGGCGTCATTGGCAGCGTCATCGAGCGCTTCGGTAAGGTGCTCGCCATGGATCCGCACCTTCTCGGCCCACCAGGCGTCCCACGCGCCTACGATCTCCTCGGCTCGGGCTTGCGCCTCGGGATGGTGCACGATGTCGAACTTGCGGCCAGGGTGGTCGATGTGGGAGCGCTCGCCCTGGCGGATGGGCCGCAGAACCTCGTGCACCATTGGCATGCGGCCCCGCAGCCATTCGATGTCCGCGCTTTTTAGCTGGATCCCCTCCAGGGCTGCGGCCATCATGATCAGCGGATAGATGTGTAGCGGCGCGTCTGAAGCCCGCAGGGTCAGGCAGGCAGGTCGCTCGGGCATATGCCGTTCGGCCTCCCGGTCAGCCGCGTTGCACGCTTCGCAAGCCGCCATCTCATGCGCTTGCGCGGCATCGAACTGCCGGCCGAGTTGCAGCAGCAGTGCGTCGCCGGCCGGATCTTCCGAGGCCAACGCGGGCACAGCATCCTGCTCTAGGCTGGGCGTCGAAGGCAGCGTGACGGGGTACTCATTGGCATAGGCCAGAGCGAACAGGCTGCCGAGGTTCAGATCGTGTCCGGCCATCTCGATCAGCAGCTCGCGCTCGCTCGCCAGAGGGTAGAGACGCGCATACTCGGCTGGCGTGATCCCGCCCGCGTCCATAGCCTTGCCGAGTGCATCCCGGGTCCAAATCTGCCCGCCGCCGCGTTCCAGGCCCGGCCAGCCGTCTGCTGGGTTGGTTCGGATCGAATGCTCGCGGCAGGCGGCGGCGAATGCGGCCTTGGCTTCGGCGCTGCCGGGGGCGGGCAGCGGGGCGGCCTCGACGCGGCTGCGGCCGAGGCTGGCCCGCAGGGTGGCGGCGCGCTCGCGCATGCTCGGGATGGCGGTGCTGCGCTGCATGAGGCTCTTGAGGGA
Source organism: Methylobacterium sp. J-001 (assembly GCF_022829565.1). Taxonomy (NCBI): domain Bacteria; kingdom Pseudomonadati; phylum Pseudomonadota; class Alphaproteobacteria; order Hyphomicrobiales; family Methylobacteriaceae; genus Methylobacterium; species Methylobacterium sp. J-001. Next base: position 16,968 of record NZ_JAKSYN010000040.1, on the reverse strand, counting down.
GCTACGGAGAGTCATCGCGGATCCTTGAGGAGGAAGGGCGCGGGCTGCCGGCCCGTTCGGGTGCGGGTCGGGGTCAGAGGAGGGAGGCGAGGCCGGTGAGCACCATGCCCCCGCCGATGATCGCCACGGCGGCCAGCAGCTCGCCTGCGGTGTCCAAGAAGCGCAGGGATCGGCTATGCGCGGTGTCGGGCCGGATCGGGGCCACGGCCTCCCACGGCTCGATCGTGCCGGGCTGCATCTCGTTCGGCAGGGCGAGGAACCGGCCATCGACGGGGAGACGGCGCCGGGCGGCACCGGCGGCGGCCGTGCTGCGGACCGGGGCGGGCTGCGAGAAATCGGGGATACGGGCGTAGGTCATCGTTCGCGCTCCTGTTGGGGCTCGTGGCGGTGGTCGGCGGTGGCGAAGGGGGATCGGCTGAGATCTCAGCCGGAGGCGGCTAGCTGGGCGAGGCGCGAGCCTTCGCTGCCGAGGCTGTCAGCGGCAGCGCCTCAAGGAAGGTCACGAGGTCCGATCGCAGGATGACCGTGGCGCCACGCAGCTTCCGCGCGGGCAGAGCGCCTTCGGAAATCAACTCGTAAATCAGCGCCTCGCTGACTCCGATGGCAACCGCAGCATCGCGCGGTCGGTAGGCCAGAGGGTCCATAACGGCTGCACGGGACGGCTCAACCCGCGGCTCAGGGCTGCCCGTAGGCACTACGGGGCGGCTCACGACGCGAGCCCGCTATCAAGAGCCCAACGTGGATGATCACCGTCCGGCCCGTATAGGTCGGGCAGCAGCACCCACAGTCGGTCAGCAATCCGGTTCAAAAGGTTGTCGGCCACGTCGGATGCATCCGAGCGCAGCTTATCGTCGGTGAACTGGTCGGCATCGGCCCGGCCGTCGCCGTAGACGTACTGCGCCAGTTCCATGCCGATCACGGCCGCGCCAATCTCGGCCTGTGTGGCTGGCGACAGGAGCCGCCAAGCCTCGGCCGGGGAGAACGGCAGGGGCATGCGAGCCCAAAGAGCGGCATGATCGGGCAGGCGCGGGGTATCGTCGCCGCGCGCTTCGGAGGATGCCCGCGCCACAACCTCGGGGACCGTCTCAGCGGCCGAGACCATCGGGACGGCGGCAACCGTCGCGAGGAACAGGGCCGGAGGCGGCGCGGGCATGAAGGTCGCGAGCCCGGCCCCAAGGGCGGCTCTGCGGGAAAGGGAATTCGTCATCGGCGCGGCTCCTCAGTGCGCAGCGGCGGTGCGGGCCATCTTGGCAGCCTGCCAGGCAGCCTTGAGGGCGGTGGACAGAGCGGCGGCGCGGGTGAGGCCGTAGCGCTCCTGCAGGCCGGTGGCGGCGACCGCGGCGGCGGCCATGATCGCGGAGCGGTCGAACTTACCGGCGACGACGAGGGGGCGGGGCTGGAACCGGGCGAAGCCCTGGATCTGGGCGCGGGCGGTCAGCAGGCCGGCGGGGATCTGCGGCCGGCTGTCGTGCAGGCTGTGGGAGAGGGTGTTCCAAGAGACGGTGCGGTAGGGCATGACGACCATTCCGGGCGGGCGGCGCTTCCTTTTGGGCGGAGCATGGCCTAAAATGGACTACTCGCTGCCGATGTCAACCCATTTTGGGCGCTTGGTGGCCTAATTTAGGCATCAGAGGGTCAGATGCTCACGGGTGCGCAGATACGGATGGCGCGCGGCTACCTGAATTGGTCGGTCGCGAAACTGGAAGAGGCGTCCGGCGTCTCCGCGACCACAATCAAGCGCATGGAAAAGAGCGATGGCATCCCCAAAACGATGTCAGACAAGCTCTTGGACATTCGTCGGGCTCTTGAGGGTGCTGGCCTGGAGTTCACACCTGAGAACGGACACGCGGCGGGCGTGCGGCCGAAGCAAAAGGTTGAGCCGTGAGCCCGCGCTGGGAGCGGATCGGCGGCACGGTCTCGCTGGCGGGGTTCACCCTTATCGTGACCGCCATGGCGATCTACGGGCTCGCCGGGTACGTGCAGTGACCGCTGGCCTGGAGTTCATCCCCGAGAACGGCGGCGGGGCCGGGATCCGGTTCCGGGAGCGGAAGGCGCCATGACGCGGATCAGCAATGGCAGCTCCTCAGCGAGCCAGAGCGATGCCGCAACTATCTCACCGCCACCGCATACGATGCATATGATCCAAGCTGAGTGGACGCGGCTAGTCATCTTGGTCGCAGCTTAATTGTCAAAAGCAAGCAGAATATTTATCAGATACTGTCATCCGCAGTCGGCAATCGTTGCGATACGTGGTATGATGAAATATTTGTTATGTTCGATTTATATTTTTACTTTGCATGCCTTCAATAAGGTGGATTGTTAACTTCCCGCTCAGAAGTTGCTTGATCTCGCTCTACTGGGCGATCGGGCCTATCGGGCGTTTTCCGGTTCGAGAATATAATCAGGCAGACGGATGCTAACCAACTCGTCTCCAAAATGAGGACCCTGAGGACAGTAGCCGCTAGAACGTCGCTGAAGGTGTATCCATTGATTGCGCCAACCGCTCCCACCGCCACCGCGACTACCGTCACGATTGGGACGAGTAGGTACCAAGTCAACAACGACCCACAGAAAGCGCCAACAAGAGCAAAAAGCAAATATTCCATCAAATGATACCAATTTCCGCCTAGGTCGCAAGTGCGGCGAAGCGGCGAAACGGTACAGCGCCCAGTTATGCAAAGCGATACTATGCCGGTTGCGACAAAATCGACGGCTATTTAATACAATAATATACTTATATTTATCAAATATAACAGCTAAATTATGGGTCTGACAATTGCTATTGTAGGCTTTTTACAACCAAATATGTTAAACCGCTTAAAGCAATTGCCCAAATAAATCCGATCATAGCTAAAATTAACAGTTTATATATCGGTTTTGAGGCATTAGCGAATGTATTACGTGTTTTTCCTCCGTCAAGCGAGGAATAGAGACGCAAAAACCTGCAGATCGAGTCCATTGTGCGAGACATTTCACGGATCGCGTTCGAGTGTCTTTTCTGTATAACCTTGTCAATCGCTTTATGTATCCATCGTACTACGCAGGCCCAACCCCATCCCCTATTTTTCAGAATTTCAAACACATCAAATGTTGTAAATCTCACTCTAAAAATGCCTTCTGGAATGATGCATTCTCTTAATGCGCAGGTGGACGTTTTAGCTTCAATCCAACCGGACATCCATGCTCCCAAAATCGAGGCTTAGGTCCAATTTTCCGGCCACGCCCGTTAGAAAGAGGAACTTAATACGAAACCGCGCGTGATATAGAATGGTTAATTCTTCGTTCTAAGAGATAGCATCTGGTGTTATTCATGAATGTAGTCAAAAGATTGCTTTTGCAGATCGTGGATTTTATGTCAGCCAGACCTGGGCAGGCAGAAAACTATCAATTGCGCGCTTCGGCAGACAACTCGGGTCCCGGCGCAAGGGCAAGCAAGACGCCGAAGGATTTCAGCGGTGACTACCGCACGGCGACCGACATGCTGAGGGATCGGATCAACAGGCGCTTCCCGGACAACTTCCACGCGCGAGTCGGATCCAACGCGAACAGCATGCAGGATTTTGGTGACGAGCGAGCCGGCGCGATCGACATGTCTTCGTCTGCCATAGCTGCAGCGCTGCGCGATGGTGCGACCGCGCGGCAGGCAGCCGATGCGGGGGCTGCCAGCGTCGGTATTTGACTGGAGAAACAGCGCTTTGCTTGCCAGAACGCCGGGCTGCTAACCCATCCTCGTCATGCTGCGTAAGGGTCCCCGCGTTGCGTATTAGCTCCCACTAGTGAGATCGACGACCTCCTCCGCCAGCCCGTGATCAGATCGGGCGGCGGGGCCGAGCCGGCCCACCTGCGATCAGGTCGGGTTAGGGGTCCGTTAACTATGTGGCAGCAGGTTGCTCCCAGCGATCAGCTGGGGAGCTGAGCGCCGGCAGAGCAGCATCGCCTTCGGGATGACTCGGTGCGGCCTCGCCAGCGCAGTCGCATCAAGCCCGCCACTGGAAAACCAGGGCGGGCCTTTCTCGTTTTGGACCTTGAAAGATCAGCGCTGCGGTGCACCATAGCGTGTCCTCCCGAGGGACACCCACCGGCCCGGTCCAAATTTCCTCCCCTCACTCGGAACGGGTCGGTGGGCCTCAAACGCTGAGCAACCCCGCTTCTGGCCGCATGGCCTGCCGGAAACGCCTGCCGTAGTTCGGCTGGATGTCATATGGCCTCGCCCCCACCCTGATCCCGAACCCCGTCGCGATCTGGCATGGGGCGATCGAGAACATTTCTGAGCGCGCCTCGCCCTGCCGCTACCTGACGCCGGCGCAGTGGGCGACGATGAGAGAGTCGGCACTCGATTTCTGCACCCGGTTCGGCGCCGAAGCCCATGGCTTAGGCTGGACGGCGCCACAGCTATTCGGCGTCCATCCCGATCACGGCACGCTGCGTGTCGACTATTGCGGGGCGCTGATGGTCGCCGGCAAGAAGGTGCATGCGGTCGAGGCGGACCGGATCGTGTTCGAGCGGACGGCCGGCTACCGGAACACGCCAGGCAAGGTGTGGGGCCCACCGATCTGGGAGTTAAAGGCGAAGGCCGAGGGCAAATGAGCAGGGCGAGCCGGTTCAGAAGCTGGCGCAATGCGCGGCCACCCGCTCGGCGAGGCGCGCGGCAGTAAGGGGAGCCTCAGGGTGATCAAGCTTCAGCGCCGCTAAGGGCATTTCGGGAAACTTGGCCTCGTCCAGGTTCTGCACCAAGCCCAGGCCGCCGCGCGCTGTGATGGCGAGAATTCCCGCGGCTCCATCGCTGTTCGCGCCGCTGAGCACGACCCCGACGACGCGCTCGCCATAGGTTTCGGCGGCTGAGATGAACAGGGGATCGGCGGCCGGACGCGCGAATTGCACCTTGCCCCCCTGATCCAGCCAAATCGCGCCAGCGCGCAGCCGCATGTGGTGGTCGGGCGGGGCGACGTAGATCCGACCGCGTTCGACGACCTCGCCGTGCTGGGCGAAGGCTACCGGAAGGTTGCTGTTCCGCGCGAGGATTTCGGGGAGGATGCTTGGGTGGGCCCCGATATGTTGGACGATGAACACAGAGGCGCGGCAGATAGGTGGCAGCGCGGCGACGATCTGCAGGAGCGGTTTTAAGCCACCCGCTGAGATGGCGATGACGATAATGCTGCTCATTTCACTGTGACAATTGCCGCGGCTGGTTCCGGTTCATCCGCGCCCAGAGGAACGTTCGGAGTAAACCGTCGGCAATCGGGTCGAGCAACCGCCTCGACCGCTACGACTCCCGCGGCTCGCTCATCCCGGTCTCGGTCAGCAACTCGCGCCCGGCCGGCAGCAGGAACCACAGCTTCCGCCCAGCCGACCCTCGTGCCGGCCTCTCCTCGACCAGACCAAGATCCTGCAGCGCCGGCATGACGCTCGGGTGTGCGCCGTGCCGCATACCCTGTGGGTACAGGGCGCAAGCTCGGAGCGCTTCAAGCTGAAGACGCCGGAGAGGAGCGCGGCTTTCAGAGGGCATGAGATCGAACTACCGCCCCTCGACGATCAGGAACAGCAGGGTCGAAAGCGCCAGCAGCACCCCGAACGCATAGGCGGCGTGGATGTCCCTGCGGTCCGGAGCCACCCTACCACGCCGCGCCATGCCGAGCTTGGTGGTCGTGGACGCGGTTCCCATCGCGGAAGCCATGACGGCCGCGAACAGGATCCAGCCGGTAAGGGTCTGAGGCATGACGGTCTACTGCAGCCGACCGACCCTGGCGTTCAAGCCCAGGCGGATGGCCAGGGTTAAGAGACCGCCGGCGGTGAGCCAGGCGCCGCCGTCCACGCGCCAGTTCTCGTAATCGTCGTCGGGCTCGACGGTGTGGCCGCGGGACATGATGACGGTGACGGCCTCGGCGACGGGATCCTCCTCAAGCATGCGGCTACGCGGACGCGATCATCTAGCGCCACTGCTCCTTCATGCAGGCCAGCACATAGACGGTCCGCATGCATCGCTCCGTTTCGAACTGGGAACGCGCACTGCCCATGCAGGCGTCCATCCCTGAGGAGAGCAACAAGCGATCAACATCCTTCGCGGTGGCGCAGGTGAAGATTGGCTGGAACCCCTCGAACTTGCTCACCTGCCAGAAGATGGCGACGACCGACAGCAGGCAGAACGAGCAGACCATCAGCCTGCTGTCGTAGAACCAGTGCCTGCCGCTGGTGGTCATGGTCGTAGGCTCGCTCACCCCTTCACCGGATGCGCCAGCAGGATCGCGGCACGCACCCTGCCGCGCTTCCATTGAGCCTGATCGGATTTCAGCGCTATCGTCACCTGCTCGTTCGTGCGGACCATCTCGACAAGGTCCAGCACCCACCCCTTTGCCAGGGGGTAGGCCTCGGTCTTGAGATCCGCGAGCACAGCATCCACTGCGGTAGTTATCTCGCCCTGGGTCACCTCGGAAATCTTGCGGAGGTCGGACACGGTCGGGTTGCTGGCCATGCTGGAGAGTTACTGCAAGCCGCCGTCAATCGTCCACCACCGAGTGGGCACCAACGCTGATCTTTACGTCAGCCCTTTCAATATGTAGCTCCGATGCCAGAAACAGGGCTCACGTCCTCGTTATTTCCGGAACTGCTACAGGCTTCAAACTCATTCCTGACCGATAGCCGCACGGCCCCGTCGGTCGAGCTACCTATGGCAAGGCTTGGTGCTCAATGCTCGACCGGCCAATCGTCGGACTCGCCGTATGGCTCTCGAAGCCGACCGGCTTCCTGGTAACCTGCTTCACGGTCGCAGCGGGCCTCGGTTCCGGCGCCCTCCTCAGCTTCAACGACCACTGGGCGTTGGTCTTCAACTTGTTCCTGTCCATCGCCGCGATGCTGCTGGCTGGCGTCATCCTCGTAGCCGGGGCCCGAGACACCGCTGCCATCCAGATCAAGCTCGATGAACTCCTCCGCGCTGTCGAGAATGCGGATGATCTGCTAGTTGGGATTGAGGAGCGCAGCGCTGAGGAACTGGAATTGATCCGAAAGGACAAGGCGCCAGCCTCGCGTCCGGACTGAGTGTCGGCCTGTCGCTGAGTGGCCACCCGCCTATCAGCTATCCGTCTCGCTGATGAAGTCCGCCCAGACCGGCGTTTTGAGCGTACCGATGAACGCCGCGTGGCGCTCTCGCTCGGCATCTGTGAGCCGCGATTTGAACACGCGTGGCGCTATCGGACGGGCAGCGTCCGCAGCGGACTGAGCTGGGGTGGCAAGGATGGGCGCCAGATCGAGGCCAGTCTGCTTGCCGCCGAGCAGTTCAACATAGACCTCGGCCAGGATCTGGGCGTCGAGGAGCGCCCCGTGCTTGGTGCGGCGACTGCGATCGATCCCGTAGCGGTTGCAGAGCGCATCGAGGTTGTTGGCCGCGCCCGCGTGCTTGCGCCGGGCGAGGAGGAGCGTGTCGACTACATCGTCCAGCTTGATCGCCGGCGGCCGCGGCTCGGGCAGGCGGGCATATTCGGCGTTGAGGAAGCCGACGTCGAACGGCGCGTTGTGGATCACCAGCGTGCCGTCGCCGATGAAGGCCTGCAGCTCAGGCGCTATGGCGGCGAACAGCGGCTTGTCGGCGAGGAAGGCGTCGGACAGGCCGTGGACCGCGAAGGCGTCCGGATGAACCGCCTTCTGCGGGTTGCAGTAGCGGTGGAAGGTGCGGCCGGTCGGGGTGTGGTTGATCAGCTCGACGCAGCCGACCTCGATGATGCGTTCGACCTTTGCGTCCGTGCTGGTGGTCTCGGTGTCGAGGACGATCTCGCGCGTCATGCTGCCTGGCTCCTTCGCTCGGTAGGCTGCTCGGTCAGCCCTGGACCGGGAACCCCCATGATGATGGCGGTCATCACCATCGTGCGGCGCAGGCTCATCCGCATTCCTATTCCTTGGCGCGCGCCCAAGCTTCCGACAAGGCCTGGACTGCCTCATCCTGCGTTTGCACCTCGCCGTTCAGTGGCTTCAGATCGACCTCATCGCGCTGATCTCCCGTACACGCCCAAAACCATGTGCCGGCGTTCGGGCCGCCAAGGTTTTTCATGATCCGTCCGACCTCAAGGCCGTCTTCGGTAGCGACGAAATCATAGTGCGTATCTTGGGCTGTGCGGGACCAAACGAGGGGCATGCCGAGTTGTACCGCAGACTGTCTGATGGCATCTGCAGTGCAGGCAAGGTGCCAAGATGGCCGAGTAAGCGGTCCCCCGCTTCAGGGATGAACTTCGGTCTAACGGGAATGTGAGCCGCCTAGTCGCAGATATGGCGTCTGTCCTGCTTGGCTGTCAGGATGCGATCCCTGACCGATTTAGAACAAGCCATTCTAAAGGTGCTGACGGACCACCCGGTCAGCACGAGTGTGGTCAAGTCCCGTGCTGGCGTACCAGTGAGCCAGCGCAATGGCCCGACGCTAGCGGCCTGCCTGGAGTTGGAACGTCGTGGTCTGGCTCGGAGTGTCGGCTCTGGATTGTCTCAGCGGTGGAGCCTTCCCAACGGGGCTGACACTCGACAAAGTGTCTCAGCCTAACAGCAGCTTGTAACCGGCCGGGCGGCCATATCATCACGGCTCACCCGGCCTTGCGCACTCCCGACCGCGTCCGCGGCTGGTGAGCCGGAGATAGGACGAGCAGCATTGAGCCGCTATGGCGCCGTCACACTTTAGCGCTGTCATGCTGCAGCACTACAGATCTGTTATCGCTTTCTGCATCGGAACGCAGTTGTCGGCACGTCCGAGCGTCGATGGCGGATGCCCTTCTAGGCGATGCCACCAGGTCGCGGCGTAGAACCCAACCGCCTCTGCGGCCGCGTTCACCAACAAGACGCGGACACCGAGCCGGCGTGCGTGCTCCTCCGCCTTGGCGTTCAAGATACGTCCATGGCCCTGCCCGCGAACGACGGCGGCGATGGCTACGAGCCTCACGATGCCCGTACCGTCCCGAAGGTCATCGAGCCTTGTCGTGCCGACGCCTTCCCCGTTGAACATCAGCAAGAGGGGGTGGTGGTTGAGCAATCGCTCCTCGGCACGGGCTTCATCATATCCGCTGAGCCCCCTCTCCTCCCAGAGAAGCGTGCGCCGGATGGCGTGATAGGTCCGCCAGTCAGCCTTGTTGACGACGCGAATGAGAGTGGGGGCCATGGGCGGAGGATACCAAGCGGCCGTCTGGTCTCCATCCATTGGGATGCAAGTCGCCGCTCACGCCGTGAAGCGCCGCGCTGTCATGCTGCAGTGCTACAGCATGACCGCATGTTGGCATTCTAGCATGACGAAGCCATAGCGCTTTCCTACTGTCACGCTTTCCTGCTACAGCACGACAACACTGACGGGGTTACATGCGCACGATCACGCTCGTCACGCAGAAAGGCGGCGCCGGCAAAACGACGGTCGCGGCCAGTCTAGCAGTCGCCGCTGCAGAGGCCGGAGAGCGCGTCATCGCGCTCGACCTCGACCCGCAGGGATCCCTCGCCGCCTGGGGCGACAGCAGGACGGTGGACGCCCCGGCCGTGGATCGGCTGGGGCCGGATCGCCTGTCGGACCTCCCGAAGATCCTGAAGGCTCTCGGCCAGGAGGGGTACACCCTCGCCGTCCTCGACACGGCCGGCGTGGCGTCGACCGGCGGCAATCTCGCCATGCAGGCGGCTGACCTGGCGCTGATCCCTGCCCGACCGTCGCGCCTCGACCTTCAGGCGACCATGCCGACAATCGAGACCCTGATGCGGCTCGGCATGCGGGACCGGTTCGCCTTCGTGCTGAACCAGTGCCCGGCTGGGCGCTCAGCTCGTACCGTAGAGGCGGCTAGTGGTCTCGGCATGTTCGGCGTCCTAGCCGAACCATCCCTGACCACGCGCGCCGATCATCAGGACGCGCTAGCGGCCGGGAAGGGTGTCACCGAGTATGCGCCTGAGGGCAAGGCAGCCGACGAGCTGCGCGGCCTGTGGGCATGGGCGGATCGCAAGATGAAGGCGGCCAAGGCGTGACCAAGCGACCCTCAGTCATCGGCGGTCTGAAGTTGTCGGATGAGCAGGCCGAGGACAAGGCCGAGAATGCCGCGCCGGCTGAAGCCGAGGCGGCTCAGGCTTCAGAGGTTCAGGCTCCAACCGCCCTTGCCCCGACATCAGCGGCGGCTCCGAAAGCCAGTGGCCGCCGGGCCCGCCCCGAGGTGGTGCATACCTCGGTGTACCTGCCGCGCGAGGTGCATCGCCGTCTGCGTGAGATCGCTTTCACCCGCGACGTGAAGGTGCATGACGTCATCATGGAAGGGATCGACGCCGCCTTGCAGAAGCACGGGCATCCGTCGGCGGCCTCTCTCAAGGCTAAGGGCGACGCATAGCAAGATGGCAGCACGATGCTATGACATCATCGTGCTTTCCCACTTCAGCGCTGTAGCATGACAGCACTAAGGCGCTGCGGCGTGGCTTTTCGCTACAGAAGGTCCTCGATCTCCTCCTTCGAGAGCTTGCCGCCGTTAGCAAGGCACGCCTTCGCGATTTTCTCTACTAAAGCCCAGATATCTGGACGAGCGAGATGATGCTCTGCGGTTTCCAGTCCTGCCTGAAGCGCTTCATCACGGTCCACTTGCACGGTGCTCGGGCTTCGGCCGGATGTCGGGATGAGCGGCGATTGAGCAATTTCGGTTTGAGCAACCTTAAGATCTCCGAGTTGCATCAGCAGCGCCTGCGTCAGCGGACGGTTCATCGTCCGTGCATCGGCAGCGGCGCCAGCACAGGTCATCGCGACGTTCTTTATGAGGTCGTTGCGCTGCTCCTCTTTCGGAAGCGCGGGGTCATGAACCAGTTTTTGGACGCCGGCATTCCCGAAGGCACCGATCATTGAGGACGGAGCGTTGATGTCGATGCCATGCGCCGTCGGCCCGCCTCTAAATATGTGAGAGATGACCACGTGGGCAGCCTCGTGGTGCGCAACCTGCTCTCGGTAATTCATGCATACGCCTCAATCGGGGAGGGAGGCGACGGCCATACACCCAAGCCGTCCGGGTGCGGAACCTTCAGCTGCCTGTCTCGCGATGATGACCCAACGCCGCTTCGACGCTGTAGCATTACACTGCTATAATGCTTTAGCATTGCATCGCGGCCGTCCTCAGTATAACTTTCGATAATCGTCATTCTCGAAAGTATCAGACCGGCGGACCGAAAGGGCCGTGAAGAAATGAAGCCGCTGCTATCTTCGCCTGCCGACTCGTTCGCCCCGATCCGAGAGGCCGCGTCGAGCGCTGTCCGCAATCTCGGCCTGACGTGCGCGCCGTGGCAGGCCAGCCCGGAGCATTGGCAACGGGTCCTGGTCGCCGTCGAGGCGCGAGCCCGGATGCGCGGGTTCGGACTGCCCGCCGGTTGGCGCGATGAACTGGCCGTGCAGATGGGTCGGGATGAGCCGGCGCTTGCGGCGGTGCAGTTGCAAAGTTGTTCCGACACTTAGGGGCTAGGCATGTCGCGCGGCCTCGGGACGGCACAACCGCTGATGCTGAAGGCCCTCGCTTCGCTTGAGGCAGAGCATGGCAGCGGCAACGGCCTGTTCTTCGTCTGGGCGATCGTGGATCGCGCCTATGAGCTTTCACCCGAGATGCAGGCCCGGCACCAAGCCATGACCGAAGCGAGCGCGGCCAGATCAGCCGAGATCCAGGCGAGGGCGGCGGCCGGCGACGAACGGGCGGCCCTGTTCCTCGGGCTCACCCGCTCGCTTACTCGCACGAGGCGAGCGCCGCGGGCTCGACGCGCAACGCCGTTCCGGCTGACCGAAAGCGGCTTCAACCCGTCTCGGGTTCTGGCGAGCCTTGAGCGCCGCGGGCTCGTGACGCGCCGCGCGATCAAGGGCGGCGGGTCGGCCGGTCTGACCGATGCGGGGCGGCAGGAAGCCTCTGCGCCAAGTGTCGGAACAAGTTGCGCACCCTTTAGCGAGGCCGTGGATGTCTGAGCCTGCCGCAGGCAACCCCGCCACAATCGCCCTTATCGACGGGACGGCCGGCGCCCGGCTCCCGATCAAGCCCCGGTTCGGTGAGCCGTGCAACGGTTGCGGGCTGTGCTGCGCCATGGAGCCCTGCGGCGTGGCTCGCGAGTTCATCCCCGACCATCCGGAGGCCGGGCCGTGCCTCGCCCTGGAATGGGACGCGGGCCGGTTCACGTGCGGCATGATCCGCCGGCCCAGCCACTACATGCGCCTCCCGAACGATTGGACTGACGGCACTCTCGGGAGTGCGATTGCCGAAGCCCTCGGGGCAGGGCGGGGATGCGATGCCGATGCCGATGTCTGAAAACCTGCCCGCCAGTCAGGTCGCGGCAGATCTTAGCGACGGCCTACCGGCGGAGGCCGCTTCGATAGTCAGAGCCTATCAGCGCGCCAGCAAAGCCGATGCGACCGTGCGGGCCTACACATCCGATGCCCGGGTGTTTCAGAAGTGGTGCGGTCGATACGGGTTCCGGGCCATCCCGGCGACTCCGCAGGCCGTGGCCGCGTTCATCGTCTCGGAAGCCGAGAGCGGCCGGGCAGCCTCGACGCTTGGGCGCCGCCTCGCCGCGATCCGCTACGCGCACAAGCTGGCGGGTGAGCCGGACCCGACCGACGACGAAGGGGTGCGGGCCGCGATCCAAGGCGCCAGGCGCAAGGTAGGCGTCGCCCCGACACAGAAGGCCGCGGCGACTGCCGACGTGCTGGCCGCGCTGCTGATGCGGACACCGAACACCCTCACCGGCAAGCGGGACCGGGCGTTACTCGCTCTCGGCTTCGCGGGCGCGTTCCGCCGCTCCGAACTGGTGGCGCTCGACGTGGGGGACCTGATCGAGGATCCCGAGGGCCTACGGGTGCGGGTCCGGCGATCCAAGACGGACCAAGAGGGCAGGGGGCTTGAGAAGGCTATCCCGCACGGCCGGTTCATTCGGCCCGTCGCCCTGGTGCGCGAATGGCTCGATGCGGCCGGCATCGTCTCGGGGCCTGTGTTCCGGCCGGTGTCACGGTCGGGGAGGGTGCGCAAATCTGCGCAGGGGTCGAGCGAGATGCCGCCGGAGTTTTACGGACACGTCGTAAAACCCTGCGGGGGTAAGGCTAAGTTGAACTTAGGGCGTCAGGGCCAGGAGGGGGTATCGAGTACCCACCCCGCAGAGGGGGGAGAATTTCCCCACCCTTTACGTCAGTCTGACGTAAAGCCTCCCCGCCTCACCACTCAGGCCGTTGCCGACATCATCAAGCGGTATTGCACGGCCGCGGGGCTCGACGCCTCGACGTTCGGGGCTCACTCGCTGCGGGCCGGCTACATCACCACGGCGGCAGAGCGCGGCGCCGATCTCGCGCGGATCATGGATCAGTCCGGCCACCGGGATCCCCGGACCGTCGTCGGCTACATCCGCCGCGCCAATGCCTTCAAGGGACACTCGGGGAGCGGCTTCCTATGACGCGCGTCCGGGCCAAGTTTCAGGTGGACTCGCACGAACATCTCGCCAGCATCGCGGTCGGCTGCAGTAGGGTGGGGCCGTGCAGCTTCCGGGCGAAGCTAACTCCTATACTGCCCGGCGATCTATTCCCAGCGGTCGCGGTCTTCTCTTGGCAGTGCAGTTCGGTCCCGCAGATCAAGGTAGCCCTACGCCTTTATCTGCCGAGCCACTGCCAACCGTTCTCTGTGTGTTGAGGGGTCAGCCATGACCAAGCGCAAGCCCAAGGCGAAAGCGGTCGAGCCCAAGCGTGAGCCCAATGCGCAGGAGCGGGACGCCATCGAGAAGGCCAAGGCGTATTGCCGAAGCCGCACGCAGCCGATCGCCTATGAGGTCAAGAAGATCGAGGGCGGCAGCATCACGATAGACGCCCCGCACAGCGATCTCGGCGCATTCGAGGTTCTGCAGCGCGCCACCTTCGGGACGGTCTCGCCCGAGTTCGCGAACCGGGCCGCCGGCGAGGTTGGGAACATCATGCGGTCCGTTGGCAAGCCTCTGCCGGAGCCGGACCAGATCAACGCCGGGATCGCGGCCGTTGCGGGGATCGGGCCGCAGAACGAGGCTGAGACCATGTTGGCGGTCCAAATGATCGGCACCCATAGCGTCGCGATGGAGATGCTGTCCAAGGCCAAGCACGCTACCAACACGGACCAATTGGAGCGGTTCGGCACGCTCGCGACCAAGCTCCTGCGCACCTACACGACGCAACTTGAAGCCCTCGCCAAGATCAGGCGCGGCGGATCTCAGAAGGTCACGGTTGAGCATGTCCACGTCTATTCAGGCGGCCAAGCCATCGTCGGGAATGTCACCGGGGGACAGGGAGGGGGCCGCGTCGAAAGCACGGGGCAATGCCATGCACCCGCCCTCGCTGGACCGGCAGCCCTCGCCCTTCAGGCTGATCCCTCGATGCTGCGCCCAGACGCGGGCCGGGACCCCGTGCATGTCCCCGGCTGTGAGGGGGAAGAAGCGATGCCGGATGCACGGTGGAGCGAAAGGGATCGGGGCTCCGAAGGGTGAACGCAACGGGGCCTATCGGACCGGGATGCACACGGTCGAAATGGTCGAGCTGCGCCGGGAAGTGAACCGCATGGTCCGGGCCTCGAATGCCGCGATCCGCGCCGGGCTCGGATAGGACGGCGGGACAACGGGGTTTAGCGCACGGTACGCACGCGCATGCGCGTGGCGCGCGAGGGGGCGGGGCAAGCGAACGTATCCCGTTCGGTTGGTGCCATCCTGGTCGCTGAACGCAAAGAGGCCGGGCGACCTGTTGTGGATTGTTGAGGTTCAGGTCGAGTTTCGCCAGCAATACGCGCAGGCGCGCGAGGGCCGAACTGAAAAACAATCAACGGAAATCAAAGGCTCGGGGCCAGGCCGACGCCGGTTAGATGGGGGTCCGCTGCCAGGTCGAGGCAGGTTAGTTGGCGGGCAAGGCCGGGTAAGTCGTCATCCCTCCACGGGTCTCGCGGGAAGTGATCGATTCCCCGAGAGCATTGCCCCCAATGGCTTAGCGCCATCCGCCCGATAGCATGCATGGTGTCCAAAATCGGATCCAGCACCCCTTAGAGGCGGATCGCCTCGGAATAAAAAAACAGCGGATATCCAGGCATCGCGGGCAAGGGGCAGATGCCGTTACCTTGACTGGGCATGGACAGATCTAGGCTCGGCTAGAGCGGGGAAGGCGTGGGCCGTCTAAGCTGGCCACCCTTGGCTAAAGTGAGGACTACCTCACCGGAAACCTCGACGAAATTCGTCGGGCTTCCCCGAGCGAAGAATAGCCATGCGGGGGGCAACCCGGACAATCCGGACACCTAAAAAAGCGCGTGGTTTCGGCCTTGGTTTCAGGCCCTTACGCGTGCGGGGCTCCTCTATTTTAGAGGGGATTAGAGGCCGGCACCTGGATCGACCCCGAGTTTTTAGAAGCCGCTACGCGATGCGCGCCGACCTTCTACCGCTGAACCGAAAACTCGGGTGAGTGCCCCCGAGGCGCAGACAGTGCCGGGGCTGGGCTGCCGCGCATGGCCCAAATTTAGCCTAGGACGGCCACGGGCTGAAACCCGCTGCCAAGGCCGAGGAATTCCGGCATCGGCCTCACGCGCCAATTTTGGCGGCTTCTCGGGCCGTTTTGATGGTCGAGACGGTTGAGGGCGAGACTTGCGCCCGCCGGGCGATCTCCCGATCCGAGAGACCTTCCGACAGCAGGGCTTCGACGGCTGCGCGGCGCTCGGCGACGGGACGGTGCGCGGGCTTGCTCGGCTGAGGGGTACTCACACCGCGAGTACCCTTGGCGGCTGGCCTGCGGCGCTCGGCCGGACGCGCCACGGGAGGGGTCGTCACGGCCCCACCTTCCGGATCTGGCGATGGGCCTGCTGTCGCGTCGCCCCCTGCGATCGGCGCCAAGGGGGTAACGTTTCGTTCTCCCCTTTCGGGATCAGGTGCCAAGGCGAGCGAGGGGGTAGCAGAACGCGACCCCCTTGCGGTCTCGGCCGCGTCGCACTGGAAAGGGGCCGCCGCCTCAATCTCCCGCTGCTGGGGCAACTGATCCATCATCGCCCAGACCCGGCGCTGTCCTGCTTGGCACCCGACCGTGCCGCATGAGCTGTTGCCGTCATCGCGATAGCCGCCGCCGCATTCCTCGCACCGGAGGGGGCAACGGCAGGCCCACCAGACCGTGAAACACTCGGTGCATCCGCCTAGGTGCCGCATCCTCGCCCCTACTGCATCACCCGGAGACACCCGGAGGTCTCGCATTGCGCGTGGATGTGGCCGTTGCCGCTGTCTTTCGCCCAGGTCAGCCGCCCCTTGCACGTCGGGCATTCGACCGTGCCGCTGTTGGCCGGGTCCGCGGCGATCGTCGCCATGACGCGGTGCATCGGATCAGGCTCCGGCGGCGAGGTGAGGAAGGCGGCTTGGAGCCCAGAGGCGAGCCCCTGAAGCGCTGCGGCTGCGGCTTGCTGCCGAACCTCTCGCGCGTCGTCTCGGACTTCCAGGGTGACGGCGGCGGCCATCGCCATCTGCCGGGCCGTCTCGATGCCGGCATTGAAGGCGGCTTGCTCGCGTGCGGTCATGACTGATGCTCCGGCAGCCCGAGTTCCGTGAGATATGCGGGATTGATCCGCGCCGTGATCTGAAGCGCTTGGCCCTGCGCGCCCTTGTCCGAGGCCTTGATGACCGGCAGGACGTGCATCTCAGGCTCGGCGACGATCTCGCGATGCCGGGCCTCGGAAATAGCCCCGCGGGCTAATGCGTCATCCGCCAAGGCGACGACGCTAGCCTCGACGGGGGCCGCGATGGCGTCGAAGTCGATCGACTCCATGGGCTCAGACAGGGGCGGTGGATCCGGCATCGACTGCGCGACGCGCTCGGCGATCATGTCGTCACGCTCGGCCAACAGGTAGGCCGGGTTGGTCAGCCCCCATTGAAGTGGTCCGCCCTTTGGTATGGCTTTTGAGCCTGGAGGACGGACGAGATGGCAAAGCACCCGAAGCCCGAGGAGATCGTCGCGAAGCTACGTCAGGCGGACGTTCTGATTTCACAGGGCCAGAG